>DVLH01000042.1 GCA_018715585.1 Candidatus Aphodomonas merdavium | reverse complement strand
CCGGCTGTGCCTGACGCTGGCGCTTGCGGGACGGCGGCTGCTGCGAAGCGTTCGGCGCCTTATGCGCATTTGCAGCGCGCGAAGGGCGCGGCGGCCGCGGCTTCTTCTCGCGCGGCGCAACCGCTTCGTTTTCCTGGGCGGCGTCCACGCTTTCCAGCACTGTATCGTCGTCAAGGATCTGCAAAAGCTCTTCGGAAGCAACCTCCGCCATCTCGTTGCCTTCCTCTTCCACCGCTGCCGCTGCCTTTGCGCTTTCCTCCGCCTTGCTCCCGTCGTTTGGCATAATACGCTGCACGTCAGAGGCCATGTATTCTTTCACCTCGACGTTGTCTCCGTTTTGAAAGCGGACGCGCACCGTCTCGCGCAGCACGTTGATATCGATGACATGGCCGCGGCCGTCAGGGGTGATTACGTCCTTGCCCACGCGCGGCATATGTTTGCGCGCCTCTTCGTAATGCTCTTGCTCATACTTCAGGCAGCACATCAGCCGTCCGCACAGGCCGGAAATCTTTGTAGGGTTAAGCGAAAGGTTCTGTTCCTTCGCCATTTTGATTGAAACAGGCTGGAAATCGCCCAGGAACGTCCCGCAGCAGATGGGCCGCCCGCACGGCCCCAGGCCGCCGAGCATCTTCGCCTCGTCGCGCACGCCGATCTGCCGCAGCTCGATGCGCGTTTTAAACACGGACGCAAGGTCCTTCACGAGCGCGCGAAAGTCCACCCGGCCGTTGGCCGTGAAATAGAAGATGATCTTGCTGCAATCAAACGCGTACTCCACATCCACCAGCTTCATTTCCAGCTTGTGGTGCGCGATCTTTTCTTGGCAGATGTCGTATGCCCTGCGCTCGTTTTCGCGGTTTTGTTCCACCTGCGACACGTCTTCCTCCGTCGCCAGGCGAACCACCTTGCGCAGCGGCGGCACGATCTCCTCGTCGGGCACCTCGTAGGGCGCGCGGGCACATTCGCCCATCTCCACGCCGCGGATTGTCTCCACAATGACGGCGTCGTCCGCCCGCACGTCCAGTCCGCAAGGATCGAAATAATATACTTTTCCCGGCTTTTTAAACCGGACACCGATTACAATTGCCATGAACTTCTTTCCTCCGAAAATTGAAACAGGAACCTTTCCAGCGCTGCCTGCCAAGCCACGTTGCGCTTGAGGCGCTCCCGCAGCGCACGCACGCCGTCCAGCAATGCCACGAGTGACGCCGCCGGCGCAGGCGAAAGCGCCTGGGCCAAACGGGCAGCGCCTGCCGGCAGCGGCTGTGAAAGCGCGGCGCGGTGCAGCGCCTCCAGCAGCTCGTTTTCGATCAGGTCGCACACGAGCGCAGCGTCGCCCTTTTCGTCCCGCAGCGCATTGAGCGCGTCGAGCACCGTCTGCGGGCCGCGCACGCCGCACAGCGCAGCGGTCACACGGGCATAAAAATCCCAAAACGCGCCATCCTCGAGCATCGCGAACGCTTTGCCAGCGCTGCCCCCGCACAGCTGCGCCACCTGCGACGCGCGCTCCGGCGAAGCGCCGCGGCCTTGCAGCATTTGTACGATTTCCGCCTCGGTAAACGGCGAGAGGCGAACCAAAGCACAGCGCGATAGAACCGTCGGCAACAGCGCCGACTCCGACGACGCTGCCAGGAGAAACACCGTGTGCGCAGGCGGTTCCTCCAGCGTCTTGAGCAGGCAGTTTTGCGCCTGCACCGTCATCGCGCCGGCATCTTCAAAAATAGCGGCCCGAAAGCCGCCCTCATATGGTGCCACCTGAAGCGCCGCAATCAAAGCGCGCACCTCGTCCACACCGACGCTTTTTTTGCGCGCGATCCGATGCACGTCGGGATGGCTGCCTGCCGCAAAGCGTTTGCACGGCGCGCAAACGCCGCACGGCTTTTCCTCCGCCGTGCAAAACAGGCTCTGCGCGCAGGCGTTCATCAGCGTGCGCTTCCCAATGCCTTCCTCGCCCAAGAGCAGCGCCGCATGAGGAGGCGCGCCGGACGCAAACGCCTGACACAGACATCGCGCCGCCGCGCCTCGCCGCATTCCTTCTGCAAGCAGCATCGCTTAAAACTTGACAAACTGTTCCACGTTGAGCACGAACACTGTCGCGCCGCCGACCACGACCTCAATGGGATACGGCGCATAAACGCCGCTGGCTCCGGCAACCGGCGACGGCGACGTAGCAACCTGTTTGCGGCTCTTGCACACTTTTTCAATGACCTTCAGCGCGCTTTCCACGCGTTCATCCTCACCGCCCAGCAACAGCGTCGTGTTTCCGGCCCGCAGAAAACCGCCGGTGGTTGCAAGCTTTGTCACGCTATGGCCCTCGTTCATCAGTGTGCTGATCAACCGGGAAGCATCTTCATCCTGTACGATAGCGATAATTAATTTCATTGCGCGAGCCTCCTTTCAAAACGTTCTTGAATATATTATACAGGAAACATGGTGGAAAATCAATCGCGTTATACACTTTTCGCCTGCTGTGCCAACATGTCTTGCGCAATTTTTACTGCCTCGCTGACAATCCTGTCACAGCCTTCCTTATCCCGCTTCAGCTCCGGGCAAAGTGTCGCGCCCTGCCGCTGGCGAAAAATATCCATGGCCTGATGCACCAGTGCGTTTTGTGCCTTTTTCTTCTCCGGATCCGCTTGCGCCGAACCGCATGCCAGGCCGAGCGCCATGCACATACCAAGCGCTGCGCCGCAGCATTCGCCGCTGCCTCCCAGCCCGCCGCCGAGCATCGACGCCGCCCGCAGCGCCTTTTCTTTTTCCAGCCCATACGCCTCGCAGAATGCCCCAACGACGGCCTGCGCGCAGTTGTATCCCTGCGCCCGCAGCGCGGCGGCATTTTCTTGTGCTGTCATCTTCATTCCCCTTTCCTTTTCTCCGGTAAACTAAGTTATTATATCATCACCAATGGCAAACTGCAATTATGATTCTTCTTTTACTGCAAACGCTGCAACCGTTTCTGCCAGCTGCTCTGGCGTACAGCGGATTTCGCCAAAGATCCATTTTTCCGTCAGCGTAAAGCAGCCGGAGACAAACACGATCAGCGCCAGCTGCCGCTTGTCGCCGATGTCCACCACCTCCGCTCCCCCTCCCAGCAGTGTGTGCAAGGCGCGCTTGCGGAAATCATCGCCGACGGCGTTCTTTAGCAGCACGCACAGCACACGCCGGTTGCGTTCCAAGTAGGCAAAAAAGCGCGAAAGCACGGGCACGAGCTCTTGTGCGCTCGCCGTAACCACCTCCGGCATCTCGTCAAGCACCTCTTTTTCCATCTCGTACAACAGCTGGTAGAGGTCTGAATAATAGCTATAAAACGTCGAGCGGTTTACATCAGCACATGCGCACAGCTGACGGACGGTAATTTTCCCGATGGGCTGCGTTTCCATCAGGTCCGCCAGCGCTTCGCGCAGCATCCGCTTTGTCATCTGCACGCGCCGGTTCGCAGCCCGGTTCGTGCTCCCAGCGCCCTCTTTTTTCTCCGCCATGCCCTCCCCCTCTTTTGATCAATTCTCGGCCAAATGGCGCAAAAGCAACAATATTCAATCTTCTGTTGAAAACACGCCGATTTAAATCAATCTGTTTGTTGAAAATCCGACAGGATGTAGCCAAAATTATAAATAAGTAAGAATTAGATTGTCAAGCGAGGAGGAACGCAATGTGAAAAAAAGATGGATTATTACCGGCGCTGCCGGTCATTTGGGCACGGCACTGCTGCACTGCCTAGCACAAGGAGAAGACGAGGTTCGCGCGTTCGTGCTCGCTGGGGAAAAGCCGTTTTGCGCGCCGAACATCCACGTTTATACAGGCGATGTCACACAACCGCAAACGCTGCAGCCGCTCTTTGACGGCGCCCAGGAGTGCGAAACTTACGTGCTGCACGCGGCAGGCATGGTCAGCATTGCTACGGGATGCCGTGCGCAGCTGGAGCGCATCAACGTAGGCGGCACGCAAAATATCATCGACTGTTGCCGGCGCACGGGCGCGCGCATGGTGTATATCAGCTCCGTCCATGCGCTGCCCGAGAAAAAAAACGGCGCTGATACCACTGAAATCAACGCCTTTTCTCCTGATGCCGTCGTAGGCGACTACGCAAAAACGAAAGCCATCGCCACGCAGCGCGTGCTGGACGCCACGCGCGATGGCCTTGATGCCGTCGTCGTCCATCCCTCGGGAATCCTCGGCCCATACGACTCCGGACGGAACCACGTGGTACAGATGCTTTCAATGTACCTGCATGGCCGGCTTCCGGTCGGCGTACGGGGCGGGTATGACTTTGTGGACGTGCGCGACGTGGCGCAGGGCTGCATCGCAGCCGCGCTGCACGGCAGGTGCGGCGAATGCTACCTGCTGACGGGGCGCTATATTTCCGTGCGCGAAATGCTCGACCTCTCGCGCGAAGTGTTGGGAGGCAGGCGCATTCCCTGTCTGCCCGCCGCGCCTCTCAAAGCCCTGGCCCCGCTTTTTGAACGCTTTGCCAAGCTGACAAAAACGCGCCCGCTCTTTACGCGCTATGCGCTCTATACGCTGGGCACCAACAGCCATTTTTCCCATGATAAGGCTACGCGCGAGCTGGGCTTTACGCCACGCAACATTCGCGATACCATCGCCGATACCCTCGCCTGGCTGCGGCGCCAGCCTGTCAGCCAATAAGCGCCCTTACCTGCGCCGCAAGCGCCGCCGCCAGCTGCGCGTGTCCCTGTGCGTCCAGGTGTACACAATCTGCCGGGCTGGGCCGCGCCACTGTTTTGGCGTCAAAAAAGGAAACGCCGATTTGCCCCACTTGTTCTTGTATTTCGCCCGAGATTGTCAGTGATCTCTCCACAGATCGTGAGGAAAACTCTCCTCCAAGCCATGTCTCCTCCACATTTTCGCCAATGGCAATTGGCGAAACCGCAAGCACCCGCGGCTTTTTCCCACTCTCCGCCCCGACGGAAAGCGCATGTTCGCACAGCGCGCGAACGCCGCGGGCAACGGCATGGTTCGTCGTGCCCAGGTGATCTTTCATGTCGTTCGTGCCAAGCATGATCAGCACCAGGTCCAGCGGGGAATGCGTGCGCACCAGCATATCGATGGCGTCCATGCCGCGCCGGTCAGGGAAAAGCGGGTCTTCAAACACCGTGGTGCGCCCGTTGAGCCCTTCCTCGGCGATGCGGTACCCATCGCCCAGCATCCCCTGCAAAACGCCCGTCCAGCGCTGGGAAAAAGGATAGCGGCAGCATGCAACGCTCGTGCTTTGCGGGCAGAAGCCCCATGTGTTGGAATCGCCGAAGCATAATATCTGTTTGGTCTCCATTTGTATCGCTCCTTTTTGTTTCTCTTGTTCCATTATAAAAATCCTCTACGCGCTGTCAACGCGCGTTTTTTCCTTCTGGAAGGAAATAGGAAATAAAAAATCGAATTAGGAGAAGGTTTCGCAAAAATAGAGAAGGAGTTTCATGCATGGATGATACGGTCATTGCGGTCATCCCAGCGTATAAACCGCAAGAGACAATGCTTCCACTTTGCCGTGCGCTGCGCGAGGCAGGCATGCCGGTGGTGGTGGTGGACGACGGCGGCGGGGAAGGCTACCGTGCGCTGTTTGAGGCGGTGCAGGCGATGGGCTGCACGCTCGTGCGCCATGCCGTCAACCTCGGCAAAGGGCGCGCGCTGAAGACGGGCATAAACGAAGCGTTAACGCGCCATCCGGATCTGGCCGGCGTGGTGACGGCCGATGCCGACGGGCAGCACACTGTCAAGGATATTCTGCGGGTGCGCGAGGCGTTGCTGGCACATCCAAGCGCGCTGACAATTGGCGCGCGCGCCTTTGTTGGCGACGTTCCCTTCCGCTCGCGCTTTGGCAACGGCGTCACGCGCGCGGTTTACCGCTTTGTGGCGGGCCAGCGGTGCACGGACACGCAAACAGGCCTTCGCGGTATTCCCGCGCGGGCACTCCCGGCGCTTTTGCGTCTGCCGGGAGAACGCTACGAATATGAGATGGAAATGCTGCTGCGCCTGCGCTCTTTGGGGCTTTCGCTCCATGAGGTGCGCATCGATACCATCTACGAAAACAACAACGAAGGATCGCACTTTAACGCCCTGCGCGATTCCGCCCGCATTTATGCGGTCATTTTGCGCTTTGCGCTTTCCTCTATCGTCTCTTTCTGTGTCGATTACTCGCTGTATCTGCTGCTATTGCTGGGGCTTCGATTCCCGGGCGCGCTTTCATACGCGCTGGCGCGGGTCGTTTCCAGCCTTGTCAACTATACGCTTAACAGCCTTGTCTTTCACGGTGCGCGCAAACGGGGTACGCTCGTGCGCTATTATTTGCTGGCCGCCTGTCAGCTCGCCATGGGCGCATTTCTCGTGCATCTGCTGGGACTAGCCGGGCTTGGCGAAAGCTGGGTGAAGTTCCCGGTGGACATCGCGCTGTTTTTTATCAGCTACATGATCCAGCGCGACTATGTCTTTGGCGACAATTTGGCGCGAAAAAACGACCGTTGAGCGCAAAACGCTTGCGCATGCCGGGAGATTCGGTATGATAAACTAAGCCGTGCCACACGCG
>DVLH01000041.1 GCA_018715585.1 Candidatus Aphodomonas merdavium | reverse complement strand
CAGCAACTTGCCGGATATGGAAATCCTCATCGAGATGGCCGATTTTTATGATGTCGATCTTCGCGAGATTCTGGACGGGCAGAGAAGGGATGGGAAAATGAATAAAGAACTGGAAGAGACCGTGCGAAAGGTCGCCGATTACGGCAAAGAGGAAAGAAAGAAAATCACCCGGCGCATGCATTTTATGTTCCTTGCGGGCCTTGCGGCGGCCGTCGTTTCCATGACGCTGCTTTTTCTTGACCGGACGGATAACTTTTTGGGCAGCTTCTGTCAGGGCGTCACGTTTGGCATGATGATCGTCGGCGCAGTGATGACAAGCCGGTCGGCCGACAAGCTGCGCGCGGTGAAGCAACGGCTGCTGTGCAGGCTGAGAAAAGCGGCGCCGTAAAGGAGGGCGGGCTTTATGTCGCAAAGCGCTTTGGCATCAAGGCAAACCGCCGATTGCGGTGATGCGTTGATGGCGCTTGGGACGCGGTAGGAGGCGCCGGCCCGTCCTGCGCGGGGAACCAACCCTCCGGGGAAAAACCGGCCGCGCCAAACGGTAAAGCTTTTGCCGCTGCGCCGGGCCTTTGCCTGCCGCAGCAACGGTTGCAGCGGATGCGAAAGAAGCCGCCGAATTCGTTTGCGTGCGGGCAAGCCCGGGGAGGGAACAAAAAAAGCGAACCGCACGGGATTTCCCATGCGGTCGCCCAGATAGATGCCGGTTTGCACGGCGCGCACGGCGGTTATTGCGCGCCGTCGAGCATAATATCGACGATGGTGCGGTTTGTTGCGCCCATGCCGACGTTGACAAGCTGTGCAAGATGGGATACAAGCCCTTCAAAGCTTTCGTCCAAAATGCCGTTGTCTGCGCCGATGCCAACGTCCTCTACCGCCATCAGGGCGGATTCTACGGCAAGCCCTGCGGAGAGCGCAACCTTGTTGGCACATCCCTCTTTGGCACCGTCGCAGATCATGCCGCTGATGGAGCCCAGCACATTGCGCGCGGCAAGGAGCATGTTGCGCTTGCCGCCGCCAAGCATCCGCACAACGCCCATCGACGCCGCCAGGCCGCTGGAAACGCCGCATGCGCATACGGAGGAAAGCTCCCCGATAAAGCTCTTGATGTAGATGTTTACCAGGCTTGCCAGCGCCATGGCGCGCAGCTTTTCTTCTTCGTCAATGCCTAGATGGCGGGCGACGGCTTCCATCGTCAGATAAAGCGTAATCCCCTGGTTGCCGCTTCCCGTGGCCGTCATAACGGGCAGCGGTACGCCGCTCATGCGAGCGTAGGAGGCCGTGCCGGCCATGCGCTTGGCGGCGTCGGACGCGCTGGCGGCGCTTCCGCCCGGGGCGATAAAACGCTCCATGCGCAGGCTTTCGCCCTTTTCGTAGATGCGCGTGTTCATTGCGACCGCTTTGCGCAGAAAAGCCAGCCGCTCCAGCGGTACCGTGGCGGCCAGGTCGAGGAAATGGTCGAGCGTGTAGCGCTGGATGACGGGCGTGGGGCGCTCGCCTTCCTGCGTGGAAAAGGGCGTGAAAGGCGGGTGGGAGATATCGACGATGTTGTCGTGCTGGCGGTAGGTAATTACGCGCACGCAGTCCGAGTCGGTTTCCAGCGTCGTCTCGATGAACAGCTCGGAAACGTTATTGGCGATGGAAAGATGGATTTTATCAAGCAGCGCTTTGGCTTTTTCAAGCGCCTGCGGGGTTACCGTGTGCAGCACGTCCAGCCCTGCATCGGCGTCGCCCGCCGTCACGCCGAGCGCTACGCACATCGGCACGCCGCGCGTATCCGCGCCCGGTATGCCCACGACCATCGCATTTTTAAAGAGGTAAGCATCCAGGCGGATGTCTATAGAGCGGATTTCCCCCTGGGCATGACGGCGTGCGGTCGCCGCGTTGAGCGCAAGGGCGGAAGGCTCCGTGCAGCCGGTAGACGGCGCCAGCGCGCCCTCCATCTGCAGCAGGAGGATTTCTTCGTCTTTGTGCATTGAGATCGCATCCTTTTTTGTAAGAATCCTGTTGAAAATATCATGGCAAAAGATTGCAGCTTTGTCAAGCGGGGAAACGATTGACAGGGGCGAAAAAAGCAAGTATCATGCGACGTGGGAGGGGATTGGATGAGCGCAAAACCGGTTCTTGTCGTCATGGCTGCGGGAATGGGCAGCCGCTACGGCGGGCTCAAACAGCTGGATGCGCTGGGACCCAACGGCCAGACGCTTATGGATTATTCGCTCTATGACGCTTGGCGCGCGGGGTTTTCCAAGGCGGTGTTCGTCATCAACGAAAAGATGGCGCGCGATGGATTTGAAAGCGCGATGCGCCGTCGGCTTGCCGGGCGCATGCAGGTACGCTGTGCCGTGCAGCGCCTGGCGGACGTGCCGTCTGGGTTTTGCGCGGCGCCGGGGAGGGAAAAGCCCTGGGGAACGGCCCATGCCGTGTGGACGTGCCGCGAGCTGGTGGATGCGCCGTTTGCGGCCGTCAATGCAGACGACTATTATGGTCCCGAGAGCTTCCGGTCTATTTGCGCTTTCCTTGGCCAGGCACAGGCGCATGCGTATTGCATGGTGGGATACCAGCTGCGCAAAACGCTCTCGCCAAACGGCAGCGTCTCGCGCGGCGTGTGTGATGTGGACGGAGATGGGTTTTTGCGCGCCGTAACGGAGCGGACGCACATCATCGACAGCTGCGACGGCGCGCTCTATACCGAGGATGGGGAGCACTACTGCCGCCTGGCGGAGGGGACGCTCGTCTCGCTGAACCTGTGGGGGTTCACGCTTGATTTTTTTGCTGCGCTTGAGGCTGCGTTTGAACAATTCCTGCGCGAGACGGCGCCGCAAAACCCGCTCAAGGCGGAGTTTTACCTGCCATGGGTAGTTTCGCAGCTGCTGGCGCGCAAGGAAGCGTCCGTGCGCGTGCTGCCCTGCCAAGAGCGTTGGTTTGGCGTCACATATGCCCAGGATAAGCCTGTGGTTACCGCCGCAATAGAAGAAAAAACCCGCTCCGGCCTTTATCCACAGCACTTGTGGGCATAAAGCACGTCTTTTTTTCCACCGCGGCGCATAGGGTACAATGCGATCTGCGGAAAGGTGGGGAGAGGATGAACAAAGAACCTGCCGGGGAAAAACGCGCCCCTGCGCGCGCGCATAACGTGACGATGGAAAACCGTGGCGCGGCGCGGTTGACGGGCGTTGTGGACGTCGCCAGCTTCAACGAGCAGGAAATTGTCATGAGCACAGACCAGGGCGAGATAGCGCTGCTGGGCGAAGGGCTGCACATCTCGCAGCTGAACCTGGAAGAGGGCAAGGTGACGGTGGAAGGCCGTATTGCTGCGCTGGAGTATGGCGACGCGCCCTCGTCCAAGAAAGGCGGCCTGCTGGGCCGGATGTTCCGCTGAGTGCCCGCGCAAGCGCAAGCGTTCGCGGCGGCGGTTGGCGCGGGCGTGGCATCCGCGCTTGTCTATGACCTGCTGCGCTGCCTGCGTCGCGCCACGCGCGCAGGCATGCTTGTGACAGGCGCACTTGATTTGGTTTTTTGGACGGCTGCGGCGGGAATGACGGCGGCAGCCGGGGCGCTGTGCGGTGTGAAAGGGTTGCGCTACTACATGCTCTTTGGCGCGCTGTGCGGTTTTGCTATATGGGAGGCGGGGGTGCGGCGTGCGGCGTTGGCTATATTTGCGGCGCTGCGCCGCGCGTTCCAAGGAGAACAAGGAAGGAAATAGAAATGGCACGCGAAAGCTGGTTAAATAAGAAAATTGAGATTCGTCCACGTTTTATGCTGCTTCTGTTGGTGCCGGTTGCCGTGTTTGTCGTTATGATCCTTCAGGCAAACGCGAAGATAGACGAGCTTGCCGAGCAGGTGGAACGTTCGCAGGAGCAGGTGCTGGAAGCATACTCCGAGACGGAGGAGCTGGAGCGGCGCATCGCGTTTATGGATACGGATGAATACATCATCCAGGAAGCGCGCAGCCGTTATCATCTCATCGGTCAAGACGAAATCCGTTTTGTGCTTGGCAGCGAAAACAGCGAAAACACGCAGGAGCTGCTTGAAGGCGGCAAGCGGGATGAGACGATTACCATCACGGATAGCGGCTTGCCAGAGGAGCAGCCGGTGCCGACGGCTACGCCGGCCGTAAGCGGCAACTAGCGAGTGGCGGGAGGCAAAAGAAGATGCGCTTGGCGGCGATTGGAATCGGATCAAACTCCACGCGGTTGCTTGTGGCAGAGCGGGAGGGAGAGCAGGTACGCCCATGCCTGCGCCTGAGCATAGACACGCACCTTTTTTCCGGTTTGCAGGGCGGAAAGCTTTCGGCGGAGAGCATGGAGCGCGCGGTGCAGGCTGTCGCTTTTTTTGCTGCGCGCGCGCAGGCAGAAGGGTGCCAAGCGCTGCGCGTGCTTGCAACGAGCGCCACGCGCGATGCGGCGAACGCTGCCGAGCTGGATGCGCTGGTGCGCGCGGCGTGCGGTGCGCCGCTGGAGGTGCTCTCCGGTGAAGAGGAGGCGCTTTTTTCTTTCTGGGGCGCGACGGGGAGGACGGCGGAAAGCGCAGGCGTGCTGGATATCGGCGGCGGTTCAACGGAGCTGGCCGTGGGCGGCCGCACGGGCTTGCCGCGCACGGTGAGCCTGCAACTCGGCTCTTCGCGTCTTTCTGCCATGTTTCCCGACCTGACGGGGGAAGGGGCGCTGCGGGCGCTCGCATTTGCCCGTGAAGGGATCGCAGAAGGCTGGCATGGCCTTTGCACGGACAAGCCCACCCTGTGGTTCAGCGCTGGAGGCAATGGCGTCCGGTTGGCTGCTGCGGAGCGGCTTCGTCAAGGGCTTGATGCCGGGAATGTGGACGGATATGCGTTCACGCTGGCGATGGCGGCGGGCTGGGCGCGGCGGCTATCGCAAATGACGGTAGAAGAGCGCGCACAGGTGCCGGGACTTCCGCCGTCGCGCGCGGGTGTGGTGGCGCACGGGGCTATTCTGCTGCAAGCGGCGATGGAAGTGCTGGGGATGGAAAGCGTGCACATCACGCGGCGGACGAACTTGGACGGCGTTATGCTGGGCTGGACGGGACAAGCGGGCCCGGTGGCGGGGGGCAGCGGCGTGCCGCAGGCTGCCGGAATCCGGCAAGAAAAACGTTGACAGACAGGCATAAAATGTGGTATGATAGCCGCTGTTGGAGCACTGCCGTGGAGAGATGGCTGAGTGGTCGAAGGCGCACGATTGGAAATCGTGTGAACGTTAATAGCGTTCCATGGGTTCAAATCCCATTCTCTCCGCTGAAGGCGCTGGGCGGTTTGCACAGCGCTTTTCTTTTATTTTGGTTGCGTACAGCGCGGGGGTTGAAAGCAGATTTGGAGTATTGGCGGCAGTTCTATGAGGGCGAAGAGGATTGCCCACCCGCGCGCTACGATGGCTGGTTGGACAACTGGTTGGAAGCGCTCGGTGTGTGCGGTACGGTTGTGGATCTGGGATGCGGTTACGGCGTGGACAGCGTGTTCCTGGCCGGAAAAGGGATCGTCCCGGTCGCGTGCGATTTGTCCGAACGCGCGCTGCAGGCGCTGCGCCGCCGCGCACCACAGGTGCCTGTCCACGCATTTGACATGGCCCAGGGGCTTCCCTTTGACAGCGGCGCACTGGGCGCGGTGATCGCGGATTTGAGCTTGCATTATTTTGATTGGCAGACGACTTGCTGCATTGCCAAGGAGATCTTGCGCGTGCTGCGGCCAGGCGGGCTGCTGTTGTGCCGCGTGAACGCGCTGGAGGAATACCGGCCCTGCCAGGGCGATATCCAATTAGAAGCGAACTTCTACCGGACACAGAACGGCGGAGATAAGCGGTTTTTTTCCGGGGAAGACGTGCGCAGGATGCTCGAGGGATTCCGCTTGGAAGAGCTAGAGCTGCGGACGACGGAGAAATACGGTGCGCTGAAGCGATGCTGGATGGCTGCCGCGCGAAAAGAAAACGGCGCGGGGCGGATGGCTCCGGAGCGGATGCCACGGTAGGGCGGCGCGAGCGGCCAAAGGGGAACGGCGCGCAAATGCCGCTTTCCTGCTTGTGGGTTAATTGGGAGGTCCTACTGTTTTGTGCGTTTGCACGATGCGCCGGCCAGCCGGCGCTTTTTTGCGCGCGCAAGGCGGCGCTTGGACGCATTTGCAGGCAGGGGCGGGGGTACCTTTATACAAAAAGACGCGCGCAAGGGAATTGGCTTGCGCGCGGGTGAATGGCGGGAATGCTCCACTTATTCGGGTAGGCAGGCGATCCGGTTGCGGTAGAGCCGCAGCAATAGGAGCGAGGAAACCAGCACGGAGACGACCTCCGCGATGGGGAACGCCGCCCATACGGCCGTCAGGCTGCCGGAAAGAGAGAGCAGGTATGCCACCGGCAACAGCACGAGGATTTGCCGCGCGACGGAAACGATCAGGCTGTATACGCCGTTGCCAAGCGCTTGAAAGACGGAGCTGATCACGATGGAATAGCCGGCAAAGAGGAATGCGATGGACGTAATGCGCAGCGCGGGCCGGCCGATTTGCAGCATCGTTTCCGACGCGTTGTAGAGCGAGAGCAACAGGTCTGGCACGATCATGAATAGGAGCACGCCCAGCAGCATCAGGCCCGTCGCGTACAGAACCGCAAGCTTCACCGTATCTACGATGCGCTTGCGGCGGTGCGCGCCGTAGTTGTAGGCAACGATGGGGACCATGGCGTTGTTCAGGCCAAACACGGGCATGAAAACAAAGCTTTGCAGTTTGTAATAGACGCCAAAGACGGCTACGGCCGTGGACGAGAAGGAAAGCAAGATTTGGTTCATGCCAAAGTTCATCACCGAGCCGACCATCATCATGACCATGGAAGGAATGCTGACGACGAGGATTTGGCGCATGTAGCTCAGCCGCGGCGAGAGCAGGTATTTCATGCGGAAGTGCAGCTCCTTATTGACGCGCGCGTTGAACGCAAATGCGATGCAGGCCGCAATGATCTGTCCAACGACGGTGGCGATGGCCGCGCCGGCGGTGCCCATCGCGGGGAATCCGAGGTAGCCAAAGATCAGGATTGGGTCGAGAATGATGTTAATGACCGCACCGGTAATCTGCGAAACCATGGAGTAGATGGTCTTGCCCGTGGAACACAAAAGCCGCTCGCCTAGCACCTGGCCAAACAAGCCGACCGATACAACACAAACCCAAAACAGGTAATCTTCACCATGTTGAATGATGGTGGCATCTGCTGTCTGCAGCACGAAAAAGCGCCGGGAGAACGTCAGCCCGAAGATGACCATCACGAGCATGGCCGCCATCTCCAGCAAAATGCCCATCGCGGCAAAGCGGTCTGCCTCTTCTTGGTTTTTTGCACCGAGGCTGCGG
>DVLH01000040.1 GCA_018715585.1 Candidatus Aphodomonas merdavium | reverse complement strand
TGTCCTGTCGAAACCGATAATCCTGCCTTTATCGGCGGCCTGCCTCACGCAGGCCTCCATACGGACGCAGCGGGCCTGCGGCGTTTGCGTTTCCCCGGCGCAAGCGGGGCGCGTTTACTGCGTGAGCGGCGGATTGCCGTCGTTGTATTCGTAGGTGGGATTGATTTTGCGGTAGTCGGAGATATAAAATGCTTCGCGCCGCGTCTCCTGGCCGTCTTGGTACCAGATTTTGTACGTCTGCGTGCGATAGCCTTCGTGCGCATTTTTGATTTTGTTGACCGTGCCTACGGCAAGGTTGGGGTTGTAGGTGTAGACGGTGTCTTCTTCTTCCACCTCGTCGGTGTAAATCGTCTCGGTGTAAAGGTCAATCGTTACGCCCATGCCCAGCGACAGGCCGTAGACCTCCACCGTCACCTGCCGGTCCTCATACCATGCAGCCAGGAACAGCGGCGCGGGGCCGTCGTTGCGCATGACCAAATCGACGCCGGGCCAGTCCACCGTGGCGTCCTCCCCGCGGGGCACATAGTCCGCCGGCCAGGCGTGCGGATAGCGGGTGACGATTTCGCAGTTGGCCCTTAGCAGTGCGTTGAACATCGTCGTAGCCACCTGGCATACGCCGCCGCCGACCTCCTGTACGGACGAACCGCCGGCGATGGCGGCAGCTTCCTTGTAACCTTTTTCCTTTGTGCGCTCGCCCGTGAGGGAGTTGAAAGAAATCTCCCCGCCGTTGGCGTCGACCATGGCGCCGTTGAGGGCCTCGGCCGCCAGGCGGATGTTGGTGTTGCGGTTGTTGTTGTCGGTCGTTTTGGTGGTGAAGGAGGTGATGAGGCCATAGTCCGCCTCCAGCTGCGCGCGGGTGACGGACGGGGTGATCTCCATCATATGCACGGGGATGGTGACCCCTTGCGCGCCTGCGTCGAGCTGCTCGATGACGGTCTGATAAAGCTCGTCGGCGTCAACGTCGCGGCCTACCTGCTCGTCGGAGAAGGCAAAGGAACGGTTGGCCACGTCAAAGGCGACAACCCGCGCATCCCACCCGTCGATGTGCAACTCCTGCGCGATTGCGTCGGTTATCTCGCGCACCTGCGCCTTGTCGTAGGTGTAGTTGGATTCATAGTACGCGCCGACGGTTTCCAGGCGCTGGATGGCGGCATACCGGTCCTCGAGCGATCCGCCGCGGCCCAGCGCGTATGCCTGCTGCAGGATGGTTTCCGTGTTCCAGGAAAGGGGAATCTCGTCGGAGGAAAGGCGCCAGGTTTTTCCGTCCGCCGTCAGGAACACCTCAAACCCCTGTACGCTCGCGGTTTCATGGGAGGAAAGCAGCGCGAGCGCTTCCTCCATCGTCTTGCCGCCAAGATCTACGCCGTCCACCACAACGCCGGGATAAAATGTTTCACCCGATACGATGCCGACAATGCGCTGAAAATCCCGATACGCCATGATTTGCTCCTGCGCAAAAATATACGCATAAAAGAGCATGCAGACGGTCAGCACAAGCACCGGCACCGTCCACCAGGCAAAGCGCTTTTTGCGGCGCTTTTGAGGCGGCGGCGCTGGGCGCTCGTTGCGGTAATAACGCCTGTCCGACATATCATAGCGGTTGTCATATTGCCGGCTATATTGCCGGCCGTATTCCCTCTCGTCTCGCACGCTGTAACTCCTCTTCGCTAGTAAACCACAATAGCGTTATTATACCGTCACCGCCTCGTTTTCGCAAGGCCGCCTCGCGCTGAAACCGTATGGCGTTGACTAGATTTTACCGGTGGGTATGGGGGCGAATTTGGTTTGACCTTTTCCCGGCGCATTGTTATAATCAGCGTATGGATTGACGGCAGATGCCGTAGGAACGAAGGAGTTGAGCGAATGAAGCTTTCATTGGAAGGATTGGGACAACGCGCAGCATGGGAAAGCGCGGGGATTGAGCTGCCCAAGTTCGACGTGGCGGCAATGCGCGAGCGCACGAAGGAAGCGCCTGTGTGGGTGCACTTTGGCGCGGGGAATATCTTCCGTGCGTTTTTGTGCGCAGCGATGCAGCGCGTGCTGGATGCGGGCGCGTTTGACCGTGGCGTCATCGCGTGTGAGACCTATGACGGGGAGATCATCGAGCGCGCTTACGATGCGTTTGACAACCTGAGCGTGCTGGCCGTCCTGCGCGCCGATGGAACGGTGGAAAAGCGCGTTGTGGCCAGCGTGGCCGAGGCCGTGCAGGCGGATGCGCGCGGGATCGAGCGGATGAAGGAAATCTTTCGCAGCCCGTCGCTGCAGATGGTTACCTTTACCGTGACGGAAAAGGCGTATAAAGCGGAAAACCCCATGATGCGCCTGATTGCCGGCTTTTTGAGCGAGCGCTTTGCCGCCGGCGGCATGCCGCTGGCCATCGTAAGCATGGACAACTGCGCGCATAACGGCGATAAGCTGCGCGCCGCGCTGCTTTCGGCGGCGGAGGCGATGGCCGCGGAGGGGGCGCTCAGCGCGCCGTGCCTTGCGTGGCTCAAGCAGAGCGTCGCGTTCCCCAACACGATGATTGACAAGATCACGCCGCATCCGGACGAACAGATCGCCCGCATGTTGCAGCAAGACGGCGTGGAAGGGATGGAGATTATCCGCACGCAAAAGCGTGCGGTGACGGCCGGTTTTGTCAACGCGGAGCAGGCGGAATATCTCGTTGTGGAGGATATCTTCCCCAACGGCCGTCCGCCGCTGGAAAAGGCGGGCATTCTCTTTACCGACGGCCAGACCGTTGACAAGGTGGAAAAAATGAAGGTAGGTACGTGCTTGAACCCGCTGCATACGGCGTTGGCGGTGCTGGGGTGCCTGCTGGGATTCCACAAGATCAGCGACGAGATGGCGGACGACGATTTGAGCGAGTTTGTGGAGCGGCTCGGCTATGTGGAAAGCCTGCCCGTCGTGCAGGACCCGGGCGTGCTCTCGCCCAAGCAGTTCCTCGACGAGGTGATCAAGCTGCGCCTGCCCAACCCGTTCCTGCCCGATACGCCGCAGCGCATCGCCGCCGACACCTCGCAAAAGCTCGCCATCCGTTTCGGCCATACGATTGCCGCGACGCAGGATAAATCCACGCTGCACTGCGTGCCGTTCGTGTTTGCGGCATGGCTGCGCTACCTGACCGGCGTGGACGATGAGGGCAACACCTTCACGCCCAGCCCCGATCCGCGCCTGGACGAGGTCCGCGCCCGCATGGCGGGCGGCCTGAGCGACGAGCTGCTCAGCGATGAGACGCTCTTTGGCTGCGATTTGGTTCAAAACGGCATGGCTGCGGTTGTACGCGCAAAATTTTCTGAGATGATGCAGGGCAAGGGCGCCGTGCGCCGCGCGCTGAAAAAAGTGCTTACGGAATAAGCGGCGAGGTGAAACAGGGGTGAGATGGGTCGGGCACGCGCTGCGCGTGGTTGCGTTGACGGTTGTTTTTTTGGTGTGTGCGGCGATGTTCTATGTCATCTCCATCATGGGGGACGGGAAGGATACGCAGCAGGCGCAGGAATATCCGACGCTTGCCCCGTACACGGCGATGGAGGATGGGACAATTTCGTTTTCCGCCGCCGATCTTTCACAGGCGCAAAGCTATGCCGGCGTGCCGTTGATGACGCTCTCCAGCGGTTGGTACCTGACGGGGGGCGAAGTCATCCAGTGGGAAGCGGACGGCGAGACGATGCGTGAAGTTCGCCTTCATTACACGCAAAACAACGGTACCGCGCAACTTTCCGTCTCCACCATTACGCCGCGCGCGTATCTTTATACGCTTCATGAGGAAGGCTTTTTACCCACCGCCACGCAGGATTACCGCATGCTTGACCAACAGGCCGCCTGCATGGCGCTGGGCGATACGATCCACCTGCACGTTGTGCTGGGGGATGTGGTCTATCAAATCGAAGGGGACGTTGGCGCGCAGACCATCCGCACCGCGGCAGGCTTGGCCGTCGTCAAGGACGATTAGGGCTGCGTCCGGCATGCGGAGATGATACAAAAAATCGCTTCCTTTTGCGGGAAGCGATTTTTGTTTTTTACCATGCTGCAATTCCTTATGCCCGGCAGGGGCTTGCCGGTTTGGGGGCTTTCACGCGGCCGTCCCACGGCCTTGCCATAAGGCGCCATATGCAAAAAAGCCGCCGGATTATCGATATCCGGCGGCATGTGCTTGAGAATTATTCGGCGGTGTAGGGCAGCAACGCGATGGAACGCGCGCGCTTGATCGCCTCGGAAAGCTGGCGCTGATGTTTGGCGCAGTTGCCGGTCATGCGGCGGGGCAGGATCTTGCCGCGCTCGTTGGTGAAACGGCGGAGGCGGTTGACGTCTTTGTAGTCGATGAATTCGATTTTATCTACGCAAAAGCTGCAAACCTTGCGGCGGGGTTTCCGGCCGCGCGGACGGCGGGCAGCGCGATCGCCACGATCTTCGGACATTTCGAGAATCCTCCTTGTTTTGTTGCGCTTCCTGGGTTAGAACGGAAGCTCGTCCTCATCC
>DVLH01000039.1 GCA_018715585.1 Candidatus Aphodomonas merdavium | reverse complement strand
AAGCGCCACGAGCGTATCCATGTTCGGCGCGCGGTGCCATAACCCTTTGAATCCGTTTACAAAGAACTTTTGGTTTACAACCATCGTTGCGGCGGCCAAAAGCAGCTGCAACAGGGCAAGGGCCACAGGGTTATCCCCCAAAAACGCCGGCACGGGAAACCCCCACATCGTATGGCCCATTGAAAAATACATCAGCACGAGCACCAGCGCAACCGATACGGCAAGCCTTCGCTTGAGCGCAGGCGTTTCCCTGTCCGCAAGCGCCGCCTCTTCGCTTGCGGCGGCAGCCTGCTGTTGGACGCCCTTTTGACGCGCCCCGTATCCTGCCTTTTCTACGGCGCTGATAATCGCCTGCGCCTGCGCGCTGCCCTCCACGCCCATGGAGTTTGTCAGCAGGTTAACGCTGCATTTGCTTACGCCGGGCACCTGCAGGACGGCTTTTTCTACCCGCGCGCTGCAAGCCGCGCAGCTCATGCCGGTAATCGTATATTGATCCATCGCCCGCTCCTCCTCGCGCTTATTTCATCAGCTTTTGCAGCGTCGTAACGAGCTCGTCGATGACGCCGTCCTCGCCCCTGCGGATGTCTCGCGCCACGCAGCCGCGGATATGGCTTGCAATCAGCGCCTTGTTAAACGCATTGACAGCCGCGTTGACGGCGGCAGACTGCATGAGGATGTCCGTACAATAGGCGTCGCTTTCTATCATGCCGCGAATTCCGCGGATTTGCCCTTCGATGCGGTTCAGCCGGTGAACCAGCTTTTTGCGCTCTTCCGCGGAGCGCTGCGTCGTTTTGCGGCAGCAGTCCGCCCTTTTTCCGTCCATGGTCCTCCCCCTAATTCCTCTTATATACCCCCTTAGGGTATTTCGATTATATACCCTCCCCGGGTATTTGTCAACCCCCACGCGCATTTTATGCGCCAGCGGCAAATTTTTTCGGATTTGCGCTGCGTTTACGCCGCGGACAGCAACGGTATGATTGGCAAAACGGCTTGAAAACGTGCAACAAAGAAAAAAAGCCGCCGGAAAACTCCGGCGGCCGGAAAACGATGCGTTTTATTTGTCGAGGATGGCGGCATGAGCAGCAGCCAGTCGCGCGATCGGCACGCGGAAAGGCGAGCAGCTCACATAGTTGAGGCCAACCTTGTGGCAGAACATCACGGAAGACGGATCGCCGCCGTGTTCGCCGCAGATGCCCAGCTTGATGTCCGGGCGGACGGAGCGGCCCAGCTTGGCAGCCATATCCACCAGCTTGCCAACGCCGTTCTGGTCCAGCTTGGCGAACGGATCGGACTCGAAGATCTTCTTGTCGTAGTAGGCGCCCAGGAACTTGCCGGCGTCGTCACGGCTGAAGCCGAACGTCATCTGCGTCAGGTCGTTGGTGCCGAAGGAGAAGAACTGCGCTTCCTTGGCGATTTCGTCGGCGGTGACGGCAGCACGCGGGATTTCGATCATCGTGCCGACCATGTATTTGATGGTCTCGCCGCGCTCCTTGCTGACGGCCTGGATCGTATCCTCAACGATCTTCTTGACGTAGGCCAGCTCCTTGGCTTCGCCAACGAGCGGGATCATGATCTCAGGCACGATATCCCAGCCGGTTTCCTTGCGGACGTTCATCGCGGCTTCGATAACGGCACGGGTCTGCATCTCGGCGATTTCCGGATAGGTAACGGCCAGACGGCACCCGCGATGGCCCATCATGGGGTTAAACTCATGCAGCGCGTCGATCTTTGCAACGATGGCTTCGGACGTAGTGTTGAGCTCCTTGGCCAGGGCCGCGATTTCTTCGGTCATGTTCTTTTGCGGCAGGAACTCATGCAGCGGCGGATCCAGGAAGCGGATCGTCACCGGACGGCCTTCCATGGCCTTGTAAATGCCCTCAAAGTCGCCCCGCTGCATCGGCAGCAGCTTGGCGAGCGCCGCGCGGCGCTGCGCCTCGGTGTCGGAGAGGATCATCTCGCGCACGGCGGCGATGCGGTCCTCGCTAAAGAACATATGCTCCGTGCGGCACAGGCCGATGCCTTCGGCGCCGAACTTGACGGCCTGCGCGGCATCGCGCGGGGTGTCGGCATTGGTGCGCACATGCAGCTTGCGGGCAGCGTCGGCCCAGCTCATCAGGCGGGCAAAGTCGCCCGTCACGGACGCATCCACCGTCGGGATCTGCTCGCCGTAGACGTTACCGGTCGCACCGTCGATGGAGAGGAAATCTCCCTCGTGGTACACTTTGCCGTCCACGGTGAGGGTCTTGTTTTCTTCGTCGATGCGCAGCGCGCCGCAGCCGACGACGGCGCAACGGCCCATGCCACGGGCGACGACGGCCGCGTGGCTGGTCATGCCGCCACGGCAGGTGAGGATGCCCTGCGCCAGATCCATGCCTTCGATATCCTCAGGCGTCGTCTCATTGCGCACGAGCAGCACTTTCATGCCGGTCTTGGCAGCAGCAACGGCGTCGTCCGCTGTGAAGAACACCTGGCCGCAGGCAGCGCCCGGGGAAGCGGGCAGGCCCTGCGCGATGGGCTTGGCAGCCTTGAGCGCCGCGGCGTCAAAGTTGGGATGCAGCAGCGAATCCAGCTGCTTGGGTTCCACCTTGAGCACGGCTTCGTCAGGCGTAAGCATGCCCTCGTCCACCAGATCCACGGCAATCTTCAGCGCCGCGGCGGCGGTACGCTTGCCGTTGCGGG
>DVLH01000038.1 GCA_018715585.1 Candidatus Aphodomonas merdavium | reverse complement strand
TGGGGCGTGCTGTGTACGGTCGTCACGTTCCGCCCACCCGAGATTGAAGCCGTCATCGACGGCGAGCGCATTTGCCGAAAGCTGCTCGTCGTCTCGCTCGCCAACGGCCGCTTCATCGGCGGGGGCATCCCTATCGCGCCGATGGCAAAGGTGGACGACGGCCTGCTCACCGTCATCACCGTAGACCGCCTGCCCAACTGGCGCATGCCTTTCCAGCTGGGCCGCCTACTCGGCGGAAACGTAATGCGCATTCCTGGCGCGCAGATGCGCTCTTGCCGCCGCGCAACCATTCGCTGCGCCGGCATGCGCCTGAACATCGACGGCGAAATCCTGCCCATGGACAGCGCGCAGGTTGAGATCCTGCCAAACGCGCTACGCGCGCATTGGTAAGCTTATTCGTCCACCACCTGCACGTTCTCCCTGCCGAACGCGTCAAACACGGCCGAAAGCGCCTGCTGTGCGCCGGAGGCTTTTTTCTTTTCCGCCTCCATGACGAAATCCGCTTTGACGGGCCGCCCGGCAGCCTGTGAAAGCGCCTCCTCCACGCGCTGCGCGCGCCCCGCCGCAAGCAGCATGTTGCGGTATACCTCTGCGCCCTTGGGAAACTCGATGTGCGCCACATCCCCGTCGAGCCCGGCAAATCGGCCGTAATGCAGCGGAGCAAAAAGCTTGATATCCTTGCGGATTTCCTGCAAGGCCCGTTCCCAGATCTGCGCCCCGTCCGTCGGCCGCTCCGGCTGCGGGCCGGGCGCTTTTTTCTCCGGAACGCGCGCGGGCTTTGCCGCCGCACGGGCCGGCCCATCCGGCGCCTGCGCCGACGCTTGCGGCGCGGCGGCCTGCATTGCGGGGCCGAGCGCCGCGCCGTCCGCCACGCGCTTTTCCAGCAGTTCCAAGCGCGCGGCCAGCGCGTCCCAGCGCGGTTCCTTTTCGGGAAGGCACGCACGCACGGCCGCAACCTCCAGCGCCACGCGCGGGCGCGACGTCCATTTCATGTCGCTCTCCACGCCGAGAAACTGATCGAGCAGCCACAAAAGCCGTTCGCGCCCTACGCCTTTTGCCTGCTCGGCGTAGCGCTGCGCATCCTCATCCGTCACCTCCAGCAGATCCGCCAGCTCCCCGCCGCACGCCTGCGCCAGCAGCAGCGCGCGAAGATGGCCGGTCAGGTCCCGGGCGAACACCTGCGGTTCGCGTCCCTCGCGCATGAGCTTATCCACGCCGCGCACAGCGGCCGCAGCATCGCCGTCCAAAAGGGCCTGTGCAAACGAGAACAAAAAAGCCCTATCGCTTGCGCCCAGCACTTCGCGCACGAGCGCCTCGTCGACGGAACCGCCGCCGTAGGCAAGGCACATATCCAGCAGGCTCAGCGCGTCGCGCATGCCCCCTTCCGCCGTGCGGGCGATGGAAAGCAGCGCTTCCTGCGAAACGTCCACCCCTTCGCCGCGGCAAACCTCTTCCAGCCGCTTGGCAATCGTCCGGGCGGCAATGCGGTGGAAATCGTAGCGCTGGCAGCGGGAAAGGACGGTGGCCGGCAGTTTTTGCGGCTCCGTCGTAGCCAGGATGAACAGCGCATGTCCCGGCGGCTCCTCCAGCGTCTTTAAAAGGGCGTTGAATGCGCCCGGCGAGAGCATGTGCACCTCGTCAATGATGTACACCCGGTATTTTGCCTGTTGTGGCGGGTATTTGATCTTGTCGCGCAGGTCGCGAATCTCGTCCACGCCGTTGTTGGACGCGGCGTCGATTTCCACAACGTCCAGGCACTTTTCGTCCGCGAGCGCGCGGCAGGTTGCGCAGCTCCCGCACGGCTCGCCGTTTTGCGGGTTTTCGCAGTTGACGGCGCGCGCAAAGATTTTTGCGCTGCTCGTCTTGCCCGTGCCGCGGCTGCCGCAAAACAGGTAGGCATGGCCGATCCTCCCAGACGCCGCTTGATTTTTCAGCGTCGTCACCACGGCCTCCTGCCCCACCACATCCGAAAAGCGCGCCGGTCTCCATGTGCGGTAAAGCGCCTGCGTTGCCATGTTTGTCCCTCCCGTTTCTTTGGGCGGCATGCCCGACAGGGAGTATTATGGCACAGCCGAAAAGCGATGTAAAGCCCGCGCCGCAGGGCGGGGCAAATCGCAGAAAACATTTGTCAGCGCTGCTAAAATGTGGTAAGATATTTAACAGCCAGAAGATAAAAATAAGAAAACGATAAAGCAAAGGAGCATGCCGAAATGAACAAAAAGACGATTGAAGACATTAACGTACAAGGCAAGCGGGTACTCGTCCGCTGCGATTTTAACGTCCCCCTCAACGAAAAAGGCAAAATCACCAACGATAACCGCATCGTTGCCGCACTGCCCACCATCCGTTATTTAATGGAGCACGGCGCGCGCGTCATCCTTTGCTCGCATCTGGGCCGCCCCAAGGGTGAGTTTAAGCCCGAGTTTTCGCTGAAACCCGTTGCCGCCCGCCTTAGCGAGCTGCTGGAAAAACCCGTTCCGCTCGCCGAGGATGTCATCGGTCCTTCCGCGCATCAGCTGGCCGAATCGTTGCAGGACGGCGACGTGATGCTCATTGAAAACGTCCGCTTCCACAAGGAAGAGACGAAGAATGACCCCGAATTCGCCAAACAGCTGGCAAGCCTGGCGGAAATCTACGTCAACGACGCGTTTGGCACGGCCCACCGCGCGCACGCCTCCACCGAAGGCGTCGCCCACTACCTGCCCGCCGTCGCCGGCTTCCTCATCGGCAAGGAAATCTCCATCATGGGCAAGGCGCTGGAAAATCCGGAGCATCCGTTCCTGGCCATCATTGGCGGCAGCAAGATCTCCGACAAGATCGGCGTCATCAATAACCTGCTCAACAAGGTGGACGTGCTGATCATCGGTGGCGGCATGGCCTATACGTTCCAGAAAGCGATGGGCGGCCATATCGGCAACTCCATCCATGAGGACGATAAGATGGACCTGGCCAAGGAGCTGCTGGCCAAGGCGGCCTACAAGGGCGTGCGCATCGTGCTGCCCGTGGACAACGAGGCGGGCAACGCCTTCCGCAACGACTGCCTGCACATCACCGTGCACAGCCAGGAAATCCCCGACGGGTTTGAAGGCTTCGACATCGGCCCCGTCACGCGCGAGATCTTCGCAGGCGAAATCGCCCGCGCCAAGACGATCATCTGGAACGGCCCGGTGGGCGTGTTCGAGTTTCCCACCTTTGCCGTGGGCACCCGCGCCGTTGCCGAAGCCGTCGCCAACAACCCCGGCGTAACCATCATCGGCGGCGGCGACAGCGCCGCGGCCGTGACGCAGATGGGCCTGGCCGACAAGGTGACGCACGTCTCCACCGGCGGCGGCGCCTCGCTGGAGTTCCTGGAGGGCATCGAGCTGCCCGGCATTGCCGCTTTGAACGACAAGGACGAATAACGCCGTCATTTTCACACCATTGAAAGGGCCGCGCGCTTGCGCGGCCCTTGCCAAGGAAATTGGGAGGGAATTGCGCATGAGAAAACCCATCATTGCCGGCAACTGGAAAATGAACAAGACCCCGTCCGAAGCCAAGGCGCTCGTGGAAGCGCTCAAGCCACTCGTCGCCGGCGCTGCCTGCGAGGTTGTCGTCTGCGTCCCCGCGCTGGATTTTGCAGCCGTCCAGGAAGCCGCCCAGGGCAGCAACATCGGCGTAGGTTTGCAAAACATGCATTGGGAAGCGTCCGGCGCCTACACGGGAGAACTTTCTGCCGCCATGCTGCGGGAAGCGGGCGCACAATACGTCATCATCGGCCATAGCGAGCGCAGGCAATATTTTGCCGAGACGGATGAAACCGTCAACAAAAAAGTGCGCGCCGCCGTCGCTGCGGGGCTGATCCCCATCGTCTGCGTGGGCGAACGCAAGCAGGAGCGCGAAGCGGGCTACACCGACGCGCTGGTGACCTATCAGACGCAGATCGCGCTGACGGGGCTGACCGCAGAAGAAGTGGAAAAGATCGTCATCGCCTACGAACCCGTTTGGGCCATCGGCACGGGGCTGACCGCGACCGACGAGCAGGCCAACGAAACCATCGGCGTCATCCGCAACGCCGTCGCGACCGTGTACGGGCAGGAAACGGCGCAAAAGGTCCGCATCCAATACGGCGGCAGCATGAAGCCCGGCAACGCCAAGGGGTTGATGGCCCAGCCGGAAATCGACGGCGGGCTCATCGGCGGCGCGAGCCTGAAGGCGGAAGATTTTGCAAAAATCGTCCATTATGACGCCTAACGGAGGCAAAAGGAAAGCATGAGCAAAGACATTACGGCATTGATTATCATGGACGGGTTCGGCATTGCGCCCAACGCCCACCGCAACGCAATTCTCGAAGCCGGCACGCCGGAGCTGGACAAGCTCTGCGCCCGCTTTCCCCATACGACCATCGGCGCCAGCGGCATGGACGTGGGCCTGCCGGACGGGCAGATGGGCAACAGCGAGGTTGGCCATCTCAACCTCGGCGCGGGCCGCATCGTCTACCAGGAGCTGACGCGCATCACCAAGGACATCGAAGACGGCGCGTTTTTCCAAAAACCGGAGCTGATCTGGGCGATGGATACGGTCAAGGAAAACGGCGGCGCGCTGCACCTGATGGGGCTGCTCTCCGACGGCGGCGTGCACAGCCACAACACGCATCTTTACGCGCTGCTGAAAATGGCCAAGCAGCGCGGCGTGCCGCGCGTGTTCGTCCACTGTTTCCTGGACGGCCGCGACGTTCCGCCCTCTTCCGGCCTTGAATACGTGCAGCAGCTGGAAGAAAAAATGGCGCAGATTGGCGTGGGCCGCGTCGCGACCGTAATGGGGCGCTATTGGGCCATGGACCGCGACAATCTCTGGGACCGCGTGCAGCGCGCATACGATGCGATGGTATACGGCGAAGGGCTCAGCGCGCAAAGCGCGCAGGAAGCCGTCCGCCAGAGCTATGAAAAGGGCGAGACGGACGAGTTTGTGCAGCCCACCGTCGTGCTGGAGCACGGCGAACCTGTGGCGCGCATCCAGGCGAACGACAGCATTATTTTCTACAACTTCCGCCCCGACCGCGCGCGCCAGCTGACCCGCTCGTTCATCTACGAGGATTTTAGCGGCTTTGTGCGCAAGGGCGGCTATTTCCCCGTGCAGTTCGTCACCATGACGCAATACGACGAGACGTTCACCGGCCTTCGCGTCGTCAACAAGCCGGAAACGCTCAAGAACACGCTGGGCGAATATCTCAGCGCACTGGGAAAGACGCAGCTGCGCATTGCCGAAACGCAAAAATACGCGCACGTCACGTTCTTCTTCAACGGCGGCGTCGAAGCGCCCAACGAGAACGAGGACCGCTGCCTCATCCCTTCCAGCAAGGTGGCCACGTTTGACCTCAAGCCGGAGATGAGCGCCTATGAAATCGCCGACGAAGCGTGCAGGCGCATCGAAAGCGGGAAATACGATTTCATGATCCTTAATTTTGCCAACTGCGACATGGTTGGGCATACCGGCATTATTCCGGCGGCCGTCAGCGCCGTCAAAGCCGTGGACGATTGTGTCGGCCAGGTTGTCGAATGCATCCTGCGCCAGGGTGGCCGCTGCATCGTCACCGCCGACCACGGCAACGCCGACCAGATGATCGACCCCGCAAATGGCGAACCGTTTACGGCCCATACGACCAATCCCGTGCCGTTCATCCTCTGCGACCCTGCGCGCGCCCACGTCAAGCTGCGCAAAAACGGCCGTTTGGCCGACATTGCCCCCACGCTGCTGGAGATGGCAGGGCTGCCGCAGCCTGAGGAGATGAGCGGCAAGAGCATGATCTGCCATGCTGGCCGCCACGCCTACAACGAGCCGCTGTTCGCCCCCAAAGCGCCGGCCGCCATCGGCCCTTATTGCCATGCGGTGCTCTCGGGCAACACGCTGTACTGCTCCGGCCAATTGGGCGTTGACCCCGCCACGGGCGAGCTCGCCCAAGGCGTCGAAGCGCAGGCAAAGCTCGCGCTGAAAAACCTCTCCGCCGTGCTGGCGCATGGCGGGATGACGATGGCGGACGTCGTCAAAACGACCGTGTTCCTGCAGAGCATGGAGGATTTTGCCAAGGTTAACGCCATTTACGCCGAAGCGTTCGGCGCCAATAAACCCGCCCGCTCCTGCGTGGAGGTGGCCAAGCTGCCAAAGGGCGGCCTGGTTGAAGTGGAAGCCATTGCGGTGAAGGAATAACAACTTCTCAAAAAGGCGTTTGTGAGCGATGCTCCAAACGCCTTTTTGTTTTGAGTAAAAAAACGGCCCTTCCCAGAGCAAACCGCGGTATGCTCCTTCCGGGCAAACCTCCGGCACAGCGCCTGCAAGCAGCTGGAGACTGCAAAAAGCACGAAGGTTCCTATCGCTGTACCCCTTTTTTCGTCCGCCTTTGCCGCCTGCTTTGCGCCGTCCTTTTCCAAGGCATTAATCGAAATTTCCTTCCCGGCCTTCTTTTCCTGCATCACCGGGCTTTACAAAACCGCATCGCCAGGGAGCTGTTGCCGGAGGTGTAGTTGTAGTGCGCGGACGTCGCGCCAACGTGCGTCATCGACGCAAGCGTGCTCACCTTCTCATACGCGCAGCC
>DVLH01000319.1 GCA_018715585.1 Candidatus Aphodomonas merdavium | reverse complement strand
ATTTCGATGCCGTTTTCTTCAAAACGGTCGGTGCGGTAGAGCACCGCCAGAGGCTGCAGGTCGATGGGGTAGTAGGCCATGATGTCCATCATGATGCAGGCATCATAGACGCCATTGCCGAGCGCGGCGATCTCCTCTTCGGTCAGGTATTTGCTCATATCTTCCACCAAGCCCATATCGACAAGGCTGGGTGCCTGGTCGGCGCTGGTGTAGAAGAGGGTGGGCAGGTCATCCGGGGAGGTGGAAGTGGCGGCCAGCTTGGTGTAAATATCGTTGCTGGAGACGCCGGTCACTTCGATCTTCACGTTGGGATTTTCCGCCATGAAGGCGTCCGCATACTGCTGCACATATTTTCCGTACGGATCTTCCGTTACATAAGCGCACCAGATGGAAATATTCACTTCTTCTTCTTCAGCAAAGGCAGAAACGCCAATTGCCGAAAGAGCAAGCGTCAGCGCCATAGCAAGAGCAAGAAACTTTTTCATTTTCGTTTTTTCCTCCCTTTTTTTGTTGTGCGGCCAGCCTGCGCCCTTTTCTTTCCTCCGCTGCTCCTGTAACAAAGGAAGGCGATGGGGGGAAGCAGCCGCCGTTATTGCTGAATTCGCCCGCGATGGTTAGCGGCGAAAACGCTCCAATTACCACTCGATCGGCGCGCCGTCATAGGTATGCCACATCGGGTTTTTCCAATTGTGCGGGTGTTTGTCCGCCTCTATGACCTTTTCCTCGTCAATTTCAATGCCAAGGCCCGGCCCCTGCGGCACGCGGACAAAGCCGTCGCTGTATTGGAACACGTCGGGATTTTTCAACCATTGCATCATAGGATTGGCAGCGCTTGTATCGTGGATGCCCACAGACTGCTCCTGGAAAACGCTGTTTGCACAGGCGGCATCCAGCTGGATGCAGGCGGCGAACGCAATCACGCCAAGCGGGCAATGCGGCGCAAGCGCCGAGTCATACGCTTCGGCCATGGCGCCAATGCGCATGCACTCGCTGATGCCGCCGGCATGCGAAAGGTCTGGCTGAAGGATATCGATACGCCCTGCGGCAAGCGCGCCTTTGAAATCCCAGCGGCTGTACATCCGCTCGCCCGAGGCGATCGGCGTTTCGGAAACCGTCCGGATGATATCGAGCGCCTCGTTGTTTTCGGGCAGGACGGGCTCTTCATAGAAGGCTAGGTGATACGGCGCAAGCGCCTGCGCAAGCCTGCGCGCCATGGGCTTGTGGATGCGGCCGTGGAAGTCGATGGCGATGGAAACTTCCTCGCCAACGGCCTGCTTGAGCGCCGCGATGCGCTGTGCGACCTCTTCCACTTTTTCAAAGCTGTCGAGGTAGTGCATCGCCTGCTGCGGGGATGTCTTCAACAGGCGGTATCCCTGGGTTTTAAGCCGTTTTGCGTCCTCAATCTGCTCCTGCAGCGTGCCGTCGCATACGCTGCGGTAGACCATCACGCGCTCTTTTACGCCGCCATTGAGCAGGCGGTGAATGGGGGCGTTGTAATACTTGCCGCGAATGTCCCACAGCGCCTGGTCAATACCGGCCATCGTGCTCATCAGCACGGGGCCGCCCCGATAAAACGCCCCTCGATACATGCTTTGCCAAATTTCTTCGACTTTGAGCGGGTCACGGCCGATGAGAAAATCTTTCCACTCCAGCACAGCCGCCCGCACCGTGTCTGCGCGGCCCTCGACGAGCGGTTCCCCCCAACCGCAGATGCCCTCGTCCGTTTCGATTTTTAGGAACAAAAACCGTACCGGAACCGTATAGAGTTTGATATCGGTAATCTTCATGGTTCGTTGTCCTTTCCTTCCTTTTCGCGGCTGCCCAACTCCGCCTGTGTGCAGAAAAATGAAGGCATCTGCCTGGCGTTGTCCGGTGCCGGGAACGCATATAGGAAAATAGGCGGGGCATTTCAGCACCCTAAACCGTCCTGCCTATGGCGCAGGCGCTATCCGCTGTGCGCTCAGTCGGTTTCCACAAGCAATTCGATTTCCACCGGGATGTCGCCGGGCAGCACTGCGACGCCGATGGCGCTGCGGGTGGGACAACCGATTTCTTTGCCAAACAGGTCGACAAGCAACTTGCTGGCGCCGTCGGCGACTTTGGGCTGGTTGTAAAAATCGGGCTTTGAAGCTACGAACGTCAGTATTTTCACAACGCTTTTTACCCTCTCAAGCGAGCCGAGGTCGCGTTGCAGAATGGCCAGCGCGTTTAAGATGCAGCGGCGCGCCGCTTCCTGTCCTTCCTCAATGGAGATTTCGCCGAGTTTTCCCGTTATGTCGGGCTTTCCCTTCAGGCTCGGGCCGCAGCCGGAAATATACAGCGAATTTCCGCAGCGCTTCGTTTGGACGTACATCCCCGCGCGATCGGGCGCTTCGGGGAGTTCAATTCCCAGTGTTTGCATGCGTTCAGCCAACGTTTCCATAGGACATCTCCCTTTCTGATGATTCGTTCTATGCGCGCACATAGGCGCCGACCGCCCGCGCAACTGGTTCAACCTGCTCGTCCGTGAGGTTATAGGCGTTGAGGAAGATCAGGTTTTCCGGTTTTCCAAACTCCTTGCCGTAAAAGCCGATATCCACAGGATGGGGAAGCTTGCGGGTGAATTGGTTGCATCCCTCTCCCGTTTTCCCCTGCGGCAGCAGGGCGTGCAGGAGCGGCTGTTCGGTTCCCAGCCGGCCCACGTTGGTAATCTCAAGCTGTTGAATGCCTTCCTCGCGCAGCAGGTCCGCCAGGCGCTCCAGCTGGCGCAGCTGCCGGTTAAACAGCGCGTCGCCGCCCTCGGTGACAAAAATCTCCAGCGCGGTGAGGAATCCCGCCAGCTCTTCCTTGCCCGTTTTGAAGGCGCGGCCGAGGAACGGATTGGGGCAGGCAGCCAGGCGCGCGGCGTCCACGAGCGCTCGCTTGCCCACGATCAACCCCGTCGATTGCGGGCCGCGGATATGCTTTCCGCCGCTAAAGACGCAAAGGCTTGCGCCCAAATCGCGCGTGTAATGCCACAAATTGGAAACGGGGGGAAGCTGTGCCGCGGCGTCAACCACAATGGGGACGCCGCAAGCGGCCAGAGCGGTGAGCGTCTCTTCGCAGTCGGGCACGTCTTTTTCATAGAGCGTGCCGGGGAAGAGGAAGATTGCGGCCGTTTTCGCGTTGATTGCGCTGCGCAACGCGTCAATGGACGGTTCTACCGTTACAAGGCTTGCGCCAGTGTTGGCAATCATCCGCCAATAGGGAATAAGATCGAGATATTCCCCGCGATAGAGCAGGATCTCTTTGCGCGCGAGGGCCGAGCAGTCCGGCAAGCGCTTGAGCGCCGCCTCGTCCGAGCCGCAAAGACAGGCCGCGGCGGACAACACCAGCCCGGCGCTTGCGCCGGTGGTCACATGAGCCGCTTCGTTGCGCGTCAATTCTGCCGCTTTTTCATCTACCCGCTTGATCAGCTCGGGCACGTCCACAAATCCCTTGGCAGCTTCCGTCATGGCGGCGACGGCACGCGGGTCCATCAGCGACCCGCCAAGGGCGGTGTACGTTTCACTGGCGTTGATGATCGTGGGCATGTTCAAACGCTCATAAAATCCCATGGTTGCCTCCTTTGAGCGCGCGGCCGCTCATTTCGCCCGTCAGGGTTTCTTCCAGCATCACCGGCAGGCCGTTGACAAAGAGCGACTGAACGCCTGTGGGCTTTCTACGGGTGAAGCTTTCGTCTGCGCCGTCCTGTACGTGCTCGTAGTCCATCACGCAGACATCGGCTTTTTTGCCGACTTCCAGCGTCCCACGGTCGCTGAGGCCGTAGATTTCGGCGGGCTTGCCGGAAAGTTTCCGGATGACCGTCTCCGGCGCAACGCCGCGCGCGCGCATCTGCGCGATGATGCGGCTAAACGCCCCGCTCGTGCGACAGTGGGAAAGGCCGCCGGTTGGAATAGAGTCGCTGCCAACCGTGTAGCGGTCCTGCAGGAAGAGATGGTACTGGTCGTCGTAAAGCTTCTCTTTGAGCTCCGGCGATTGATATTCCACGCCGTTAAAGCCGATTTCCAGGTCGTTTTCAATCAACAGGTGCAGCACCGTCTCATAGACGGTTTCGTTGCGCTGCGCGGCAATTTCGTCAAGGGTCCGCCCGCGGGCATCGTCATAGCGGTCCTTCGTCCAATAGATTTTGCCCGTTGTCCCCTTGGGGAAGAAGAAACCATAGCGGTGGATAAGGTCTTGCATGAGCTTGGGACGGATGTGCGGATCTTGCAGCGTTTCGAGGATTTTGTCCGCGCCGCCTTCCTGCGCCCAGTCCGGGATGACGGCCAACAGCAGGCCGGAACCAACCATGTATGGATAATATTCGAACGTAACCTCCACGCCCGCGTCAATCGCACGCGCAAAGGGCTCCATGACCGTTTCCCAACGTTCCATGCCGCCGGTACGGTGATGGAGCATGTTGGTGCGCACGCCCGTCTCTTCAGCAACGCGGGCGATTTCTTCCATCGGCTGGAATTCGGGATGGTTGACATCCAGTCGCATGTGCACGCAAAAGACGCCGTTATGCTTTTTGACCACGCGGCAAAGCTCAATGAGCTCCTGCGTATCGCTGTAGCCGCCGGGGTAATAGCTTAGGCCCACGGAAAAGCCAAGCGCGCCTTCCTCGAGCGCCTGGTCAAGCGCTTGAAGCGACGCGTCGAGCTTTTTGCCGCGCAGCGGTTCGTTTTTAAAGCCGCAGCTCCATTGGCGGATTGCGTTATGGGTTACGTTGGCGCCGACGTTGACGGCACAACCGTCCAGCAGGGAAAGGTATTCCCCGAAATCTTGCCAGCGGCGGCAATAGGCTGGCAACATGCCGAAAATACCGCTGTTCATGCGCAGGGAGCTTTCAAACTGGTCCGGATGCATTGGCGCAAAGCCAAGCCCGCACTGGCCGGTGATCACGGTAGAGATGCCCTGATAGACGGCGTTGGGCTGCTGACGGTTCTGCATGAGGTTGAGCTCAGCGTGCGTATGCGCGTCGATGAGGCCCGGCGTGACGGTCCGGCCGGAAGCGTTGAAGCGTTTGACGTCCGTCAGCGAGGAAAAATCGCCGATGCCGGCGATGGTGTCGCGGCGGATAAGTAGATCTGCGACGTAGGGGGCGCGCCCCGTGCCGTCAACGATTCTTCCCTGTTCAATAACTATATCCATTTGATTCTGCCTCTTCTTGTTGTTGGTTTGCGTCTTTTTCGCCGTTGCGCAGTTTATCCAGCGTCGTATAGAGCGTGTATTTGGAAACGCCAAGGAACTCGCATACGCGTTCGCTTGATTTCGTAATGAGGAACGCGCCCTTTTGGTCGAGGTACCGGATGAATGCGTCCCGGTCTTGTTTATTCATATGGCCGGCGGATTTGCCAACGATCCGCTCGCCTTCAGCCAGGAGGTGCTCCAGGAGTTGTTTGATGTCGGTGGCAAAGACTTCTTGGCTCTGCTGGGGCGTTTCAGGGTTGAAGCTGTTGAAAGCGTGCAGGTATGCCTCGTACCGCAGCGACTCGGTGATATCGGTGTTGATGCACAGCGAGCCGATGACCTTTCCGTTGTCGTCCTTAAAATATAAGGAAGAAGAGCGGAGCGTTTTGCCCTCGCGCGTTTGGGTGATATAGTTGCAGCGGATATCGTTGCTCTCGGTGCCGCGCAGCACCTCGAGACCCAAGTTGCTGCCGCAATCCCCGACCCGGCGGCCGGTAATGTGGCCGT
>DVLH01000318.1 GCA_018715585.1 Candidatus Aphodomonas merdavium | reverse complement strand
TTTCATGTCACGAATGATTGTGCGCCTTTTTTGTTGTCAAACACGGATAGCTTTTACCGTCCCGGATAGAATTTCTTTCAAAAAACGCACTTATGACCACCAGCGTTTCCCAGTATTTATGCCTTTTCTGCAATTTGCCCCGCCTATTTCACGGCGTTGGGGAATGCCTCCTTCGGAGCCCCAGGCCCCTCCGCTACGCACAAAAAAACAACCGTCAGCAGCGCCAACGGTTGTTGCAGTGTGGGCAAGGGCCCATCGTTTACACCCTTTCCAGCCCAGGCCCCCCCTTTTCCCCATTGCATCCTTGTGCTAAGCAAACCTGCCGCGTCGCAACAAGCAGGCGAAGGGATTGGTGCTTTCATTTTTCCTTCCTCCCGCCCGTATAGTTTGCTGCCGTTTGAATTGTTCGCAAAGCGCTATTTTCTGGCATCTTTGTGCAAAGCGGCCCCGCCTGCACAGGCACAACGATCTTTCGGCCGCTCTGAGGGAATGCCCGCCCAGCGAGCGAATTGCAGGTCACCCAAAGCGCACTGCCAGGAAGCCCGCGCCACTTCAAGTAGCCGCGCAGATGGCCGCAATCGCCCCGTCGGCAACGGCAGTAGCAACCTGGCGCACCTGCTTGACACGGATATCCCCGGCAGCATAGACGCCCGCAATTGCCGTCTCCATCCGATCATTGGTCGGGATATACCCCTCGACCAACGCCAGCTCATGATACAGCTGCGTGTTGGGCGTTGTTCCCGCATAGACGAACACGCCGCATCCCGGGTCTTCCAGCATCTCAATGCTCCCATCCTTTTCGGACGCAATCTCCAGCGCTTCCACGCGCCCCTGCCCGCGCACGGCGTGCAGCCTGGAGCCAAGGCGCAGGCGGATATTTTCACAGCGCGCCACCTTCTGGCGGAATTCGGCGATGCAGCCCAGCTGGTCTTCAAAGTGAATAATCGTCAGCGTCTTTGCAAAGCGCGCCAAATAGAGCGCCTCCTTGACGGCCCCATCTGCCCCGCCGACGACGTACATGTTTTTGCCCGCGTAGGCCGCTCCGTCCCTGGCGGCATTGAGGCCCATGCCAAGCCCCGCCAGCTCCGCTTCGCCGGGAATGCCCAGCTTGCGCGGCGTGCTGCCGTTGGCCAGGATGATCTTGCGCGCTTGGTACGTCTCACGCTGCGTCTGAATGGTCTTTACCGCACTGTTGAGCTGCACGGCTTCGACGTTTTCATACGCAATTTCTACGCCCGCCTCCAACGCCTGCCGCTTCATCCGCGCGGCGAACGACGCGCCTGTCTCCCCCTCGACAATCGCCGTGTAATGCGTCACCGTGGACACCTTGCCGATGATCCCGCCGACCTGCTCCCGCTCCAGCACGAGCGCCTTCTGGCCACGGCTCGCCGCGTAGATGGCCGCACTAATCCCCGCCGGGCCTGCCCCGACGATCAAAAGATCATACATCATGCTCCGTCTCCTTTGTCAATTCTCTTGTGCGCCCTAGCACGCCGGGTGCTGAATGGCCCGCTTGATCTCCGCCGCCTTCTCTTCGTCTTTAAGCAGGCGGACAAGCTCCAGCCCCATATCGATGGCGAATCCCAACCCGCGCGCCGTTGTGACGTTCCCGTCCGTCACGACGCCCTGGGGCGTATAGTGCGCGCCCTCCAGCCGCTCTTCCCAGCCCGGGTAGCATGTCGCCGTCCTGCCCCGCAGCAGCCCGAGCCCGCCGAGCACGCTGGGCCCTGCGCACAGCGCCGCCAGCCGTTTTCCCTGCGCCGCAAAGCGCGGCAGCAGCGCGCGCAGCCCTTCATGGGCAGCCAGGTTGGTTACCCCCGGCAACCCGCCGGGCAGGAACAGCACGTCGCTCTCATCAAACGTGGCGTCTTCAAACGTTACGTCCGCCAACACGGTAATGCCATGCGAACCCGTCACCGCCCGCCCGCCGGCGACGGAGACCATCTCCACCTCAATCCCCGCCCGCCGTGCGATGTCCACAACGGCCAGGCATTCCACCTCTTCCATGCCTTCTGCCAGAAAAGCGCTGATCTTGCTCATCTTTTCCTCCCCGTCCATTTGCACCGTTTTCCATTGATTTATTATAGCGCAGTTTTTCAAGAAAGAAAAATGATATATCTTGATATATTTATAATTTTATCTTATGATACTATCATACTGCGCCAAATGCCGTGGGAGGGCAAAACAATGCTTGACTTTCGCATTCAAACCTTTTTAAGCGTATGCCGGCATATGAATTTCACCCGTGCCTCGCAAGAGCTACACATCACCCAGCCTGCCGTATCGCAGCACATCCGCTTTCTCGAGCAACTGTATCAAACAAGCCTTTTTTTGCGCGAAGGAAAGCACATCCGGTTGACACCCGCAGGAGAGATCCTGCTGGCGACAATGACCCAGCTAAGAAACGATGAACGGGCGATGATGGCACGCATGCGCGTATGCGCCGGAGAAAAGCGCACGCTCCGCTTTGGCGTGACGCTCACCATTGGCGAATACATCATCGCAGAGCCGCTCGCGCGTTTTTTGCAATCCTATCCGCAGACGGACCTGCACGTCCACTTCGGCAATACGTCTGCTTTACTGGAGCAGCTGCGTGAGGGCGAGCTGGATTTTGCCCTCGTCGAAGGCTATTTCCGGCCGGACGCCTATGAGACGATGGTTTACCGCACGGAGCCATATATTCCTGTCTGCGCAAAAGGCCATGCGTTCAGCCATCCCGTTCACCGGCTGAAAGATCTGCTTTCACAGCGGCTGCTGGTGCGCGAGATGGGATCAGGCACGCGCGATATCCTGGAAAAAAACCTGGCGCTGCGCGGCATGCGCATTGAGGACTTTTCCCACGTGACACAGGTGGAAAGCACGCGCCTGATCGTGAGCCTGCTCGTACAGGATTGCGGCATCGCCTTCCTCTATCAGGCGGCCGTGCGAAGGGAACTGGCGGAAGGGACGCTCGTACAAATCCCGTTGGCCGATTTCTCCATGGAGCATGATTTCGTTTTCCTCTGGAACCGCACGAGCGCCTTTAGCAGCGAATACGCACACATTTGCCATGCCCTCAGCACCTTATAAAGCCCATCGCGTACCATGGCAGCCTCCTACGGCTTTAAGCATTTGATGGCCTATGCAGCGCTCCCGGAAGAGAAGCTTGCAGCCAAAACGCAATTTGCCGGAGCGCCTGCATTCCTCCTTCCCCTTGCCTGGCTCGTTGGCGGAACATCGGCACTCCCGTTGGCACGCAAAAGCAGTTTCCATCTCCTGCGGGAAAAACGTCGCGATGTGGCCGCCTGCCCTCCTCATAGGCGTCCAAACGCAAAGCGCCCTGACGGCCCGGGCAGGCGTTCGCCCGGGCCGTCTAGATCATACATTCGGTTTGCAAATGACG
>DVLH01000317.1 GCA_018715585.1 Candidatus Aphodomonas merdavium | reverse complement strand
CTTATCGATACGAACAACAAATCCCCGAAAGCGTGATGGGTGCGGCGCAGCTGCTGGATGAGCTGGGGCTACAGTATGACATCATTGACCAGCGCTTCGAACTCGATGCAAAACGCTGGCCGCTTTTGCTTCTGGCGGATGACCTGCATTTGCAAGCCGCGTTTGAACGCAAGCTTGACGCCTATGTGCAGGCGGGCGGATGCGTTGTCGCCTTTGGGGAAAACCTGACGGAAGACGGACGCTACCCTGCGTGCTTTGGCGTTGAGCATTTGGGCGCGCGCAAGCCGTATCCGGACTTTCTGCTGCCCAGCGGCTTTCTGTGCGAAGGACTGGAGGAAGATGCGCCGTGCGTGATGTACCGCCAGGGCCAGGCGGTGCAAGCGCAGGAAGCCATCCCGCTTGTTTTTGCATGCGGTCCCTATTTTCAGCGCGAAGGCAGCGCGTTTTGCTCGCATCAATACGCGCCTTGCGCCTATGGCGAGACGTATCCCGTTGCGTTTCAAAACGGCAATGTGCTTTTGTTCGCTCATCCGCTCTTTTCGCAGTACCGGCAGTGTGCGCCGCTGTGGTGCAAGCTGCTTGTGCGAAACGCCATTTTGAAGCTGCGCGGCGGTATGCTTGTGGAGACGGATGGGCCTTCCACGATGCTCGTGTCGCTCCTGCATCAGCCGCAGCAGAGGCGGTATTGCCTGCATTTGCTCAACTATATCCCTGTGCGGAAATCCGCGACGATTGACATCATCGAGGAATCCACACCGGTTTATCAGCTGCACGTGCGCTTGCGCGTGCCCGAGAGTTTGAAGTGCGCGAGCGTGGCGCCGGAGGGCGCAGAGCTTGCGCTATGCCAAAACGCATTTACGCTGCCCTGCATGCCGGGATACTGCGTAGTTGCGCTTGACTATTGACGGAGGAGAACGCGTGTTAGAAGCAACCCTTGTTTTGGATCGCGATTTTTGCCTGGCCCGCGTTGACGAGCGCATGTTTGGCTCGTTTGTGGAGCATGTGGGGCGAGCGGTATACGGCGGCATTTACGAGCCGGGCCATCCCAGCGCAGATGCCGACGGCATGCGCACGGACGTGCTTGCGCTGGTGCGCGAGTTGGGGATTACGCTTGTGCGCTATCCCGGCGGTAACTTTGTTTCCGGCTTTCGCTGGGAGGACTCCGTGGGCCCGTTGCAGGAGCGCCCGGTGCGCCTGAGCCTTGCCTGGCCGGCGCTGGAGAGCAACGAAGTCGGGCTGCACGAATTTGCGGCCTGGGCGCAAAAAGCCGGTTGCCGCCTTTTTTATGCCATCAACCTGGGGACGCGCGGACTTGAAGATGCGCGCAACCTCGTGGAGTATGCCAACATCGCCGGCGGCAGCTATTACAGCGATTTGCGCCGCAAAAACGGCGCCGCGGACCCGTTCGGCATCCGGCTGTGGTGCCTTGGCAACGAGATGGATGCGCCTTGGCAGATGGGCGAAAAGACGCCGGAAAACTATGGCCTGCTTGCAAACGAGGCAGCCAAGATCATGAAGATGGTTGACCCGCATCTGGAGGTGGTCGCCTGCGGTTCGTCCTCGCCGCTGCCGCAGTTTGGAAACTGGGAGTCGGGCGTCCTTTCCCGCTGCTATGATTCGATCGATTATCTTTCCGTACACCGCTATTGCGCCAAAGAACCAGGCATGAAGCCGGTGGAGTACCTTTTGCAGCCTAGCGGTATGGACGAATACATTGCCCAGGTGCTCGCGCTATGCGATGCGGAGGGCGCCAAGCGGCGCAGCAAAAAGAAGCTCTCGCTCTCCTTTGACGAGTGGAACGTCTGGTATCATTCCAAGGCGGCGGACGAAGCCATGCGCGGCCGTACCGAACGGGAAAAAGCGCCTGCGTTGCTGGAGGACGTGTACACCTTTGAGGATGCGCTCGTGACGGGCGGCATGTTCCTGGCGCTTTTGCGCCGCGCGGACCGCATCAAGATTGCCTGCATGGCGCAGCTCGTCAACGCCATTGCGCCCATCATGACGCAAAACGGCGGACCTGCCTGGCGGCAGACGACGTATTGGCCTTTCTACCACCTTTCCCGCTATGGACGGGGAACGGTGCTGCAGAGCGCAGGCAACTTGCCGCTGTGCGACGGCGGCGGATATGGCGCCGTGCCGGCGCTGGATACGCTTGCCGTGCTGATGGACGACGGCAGCGTGAATGTGTTTGTCATCAACCGCGCGCAGGAACCGGTCGTTCTGCGGGTAGATGCGCGGGCGTTTGGCGGGTTGGAAATTGCGCGCCATGTGCAGATGACATCGCCGGATCTGCTTGCCGTCAACGACGCTGCTAATCCGCAGCGCGTCACGCCGCAGGAAGGCGCAGCCTCCCGGGATGGCCGTATTGCGCTTGAACCGCTCAGCTGGAACGTTATTTTCATGAGGAAAAGAGGATAAAGAGGGATGAAGGTAGAGGGACTCCGCTGTGAGGCGCTGTGCAACCCGATTGGCGTTGACTTTCGGGCGCCGCGCTTGACCTGGCGCATGCAAAGCGGCCGCCGCCATACCATGCAGACGGCGTATCGCGTGATCGTCTCCACGCAGGAGGCGTCCATCGCCGCCCGGCAAGGCGATGTGTTTGACTCGGGCCGGGTGGAAAGCGCGCGGAACGTTTGCGACGTTGCGGGCGTTGCGTTTGCCTCGGCAACGCGGTATTTTTGGTCCGTCTGCGTCTGGGATAACCATGGCGAACAGGCATGGGCCGATTCCGCCGCCTGGTGGGAGACGGGGCTTTTGCGTTTGGAGGATTGGGACGGCGCGTATTTTATCGAGCCGCCGCAGCGCGCGCAGTTTGCCACCCAACAGATGGTGAAGGATTTTCGCGTGTACGAGGAGCTTCCGGATACGGAGCGCTGCGTGCCTTGCCAACTGATGCGGCGGGAGTTCCTGCTGCAAAAGCCTGTGAAAAAGGCGCGCGCGTATGCAACGGCGCACGGGCTTTACCGCCTGGAGATTAACGGGCAGCGCGTGGGGGATCTGGAGCTGACGCCGGAGCCGACCTGCTACGATAAATATTTGCAGTATCAAACCTATGACGTGACCGGTATGCTGCAGGAAGGCCCCAACGCGGTAGGCCTCCACATTGCTCCGGGCTGGTGGTCCGGCATCATCGGCCTCTACAGCGCCTCCTGCCAATACGGCGATAAGATCAGCGCGCTTTTGAAGCTTGTCATCACTTTTACGGACGGCACGAGCATGGAAATCTGCTCGGACGGCTCCTTTGTCAGCGCGCAAAGCCCATACTGCTATGCCGAAATTTACATGGGCGAAAAGTACGACGCAAATTTGGACCAGCCGGGCTGGTCGAGCCCCGGCTTTCATGCGGCTGGCTGGAAAGAAGTCACCTGCTTGCCTGGCGGCAAGGATGTGTTGCGCGGGCAAAATGCCGAACCGATTCGCGTGCGCGAAACATATCCGCACAAATGCGTGCTCAAGACGCCCAAAGGCGACACCATCATTGACTTTGGACAGGTGACGTCCGGAAAAGCGCACATCGCTTTTTCCGGCGTGCCGGGAACTGCCGTTACATTCCACTACACCCAGCAGCTCAACGAGCATGGGGAGTATTCGCTGAACATCACCGGCAATTACAATCAGGCGACGGATACGTTTGTCCTTGGCCCGGAAGGCAAGGGTATACACGAACCGCTGTTTGTTTATCACGGGTTCCGCTATGTAATGGTTCGCGGCGACGTGCAGCTGGACGAGGAGAATATTTGGGCGCTAAGCATAAGCTCCAATGTGGCGCAAGCGGGGACGTTTCGCTGCTCGGATGCGCGGGTGAACCGCCTGCAGGAGAACATCCGCTGGTCGTTCTTTGGCAATTTCATTGGCATTCCCACCGATAACCCGGACCGCGAGCGGGCCGGTTGGACGGGGGATGCGCAGATGGTGGTGGAAACGGCCTGCTACAACCTGGGCATTGAAGCTTTCTGGCGGCGCTGGCTGGCCATGATGCGCCTGGAGCAGCGCGCGGACGGCAAAATCCCGTTTATCGTGCCCAACTGGCGCAGCTATGACGAATCGGACGAGCGGCGCGGCAAAAACACGGCCGCCGGCTGGGGCGATGCGTGCATCATCGTACCTTGGATGCATTACCAGCGCTATGGCGATGTGCGCATTTTGGAAGAAAACTATGCAATGATGGAAAAGTGGATGGAATATGCTGCGGGACAGGCGGCGCTGAATCCACCGGACATCGGCGAGCTGGCGCCGGAGCGCGCAGAACACCTCAAGTATATTTGGAACACGGGCTGGCAATACGGCGATTGGCTGACGCCGAGCGACTGCACGGACGAAAACGGCAATTTCCGCTATTTGCCGCGCAAATGGCCGCTGAAATATTTTACGCCCAGCTGCTTTTACGTTTATTCCGCCGACCTGATGGCGAAGATAGCCGGATTGCTTCATAAGCCTGAAGATGTGCAGCGCTACCGGCAGCTTGCGCAAAAGATCCGTGAAGCATGCCATGCCGAGCTGTTTGACGAAAACGGCATGCCCAAGGAAGACCGCCAGGGGGCGCAGGTGTTTGCGCTGTTCTTCCATATTGCGCCGGAGGGCTGTGAAGAGAAAATCCTGAACCATCTGCTGGAGCTGATGCGCGAAAACGGCGGGCGGATGGACACGGGCTTTTCCTCTACGCAATACCTGCCCGACGTGCTCACAAGCCATGGCCATGTGCGCCAGGCGTATGATTGCCTCTTTAACACCCAGCCGCCGTCCTGGCTCTACGAGGTGGAGCGCGGTGCGACGGGGATCTGGGAAGGCTGGCAGGCGGTTATGCCAGACGGCAGCGTCAACCCCGTCTCCTTCCTGCAATGCGCCAACGGTGTCATCGGCAACTGGCTCTTTAGCACCGTCGCCGGTATCCGCCCGGATGCGCCCGGGTTTTCCGCTATCCGCATCTGTCCGGAGCTGGATGAACGCCTGAGCAGCGCGCAGGCCAGCTACGATTGTGTGCACGGCAGGATTGAAAGCGCCTGGCAGATTGAGGACGGAATGATGACGCTTCGCGCGACCATTCCCGCCAATACGACTGCGGTCGTCTCGCTGCCGGAGGCGGCAGGAGAAACCGTGACGGAAAGCGGCGCGCCGCTGCAAAGCGCGCAGGGCGTGCTGAGCGTGCAGGCCATGGGCGAGCGGCTGGAAGTGCGCGTAGGGTCCGGCGACTACCGCTTTGTTTATCCGCTTGCTGCACAGGCAAAAGCCTAAACGCTTTACCCATTGGTTCGTGCCGCCGCCGGGATATTCCTTGGCGGTGGCGCTTGCGTTTGCCGGGCAGGCAATTAACGCCGCTTCGGGAAAAGGGAGCATGCGGATAGGAAAAGAAGGTATAGCCAGGTCATTCACAAGCCAAAGGCGGCTCCCGTCCGGGAGCCGCCTTGTTAAACCCAGCGAAAAAACGGCATCGAATCAAAGGTAGTTTTCTCCGTTGCCATAGTGCTCGATGACGTAGTCGATGTCCTTGTCGCCGCGGCCGGAAAGGTTGGCAAGGATCGC
>DVLH01000316.1 GCA_018715585.1 Candidatus Aphodomonas merdavium | reverse complement strand
CGAAAAGGGCGGCACAACCGCGCCGCCCTTCATCACACCGTTTTGTATTTTGCACCTGCAATGCGCGGCCGTTACTTGCCGAGCACCCGCAGCGCCTCTTCCACCACGTGCTCCGCCGTGAAGCCATAGAGCGGGAAGAGTTTCTTGTACGGGCCGGACTGGCCAAACGTATCGATGCCGATGACAGCGCCATCCAGGCCGACAAACTGATACCACGGCATGGTCACGCCAGCTTCCACGGCAACGCGGGCGCGCACGGCATGCGGCAGGACGGACTCCTGATACGCCGCGTCCTGATCCTTGAACAGCTCCATGCACGGCATGGAAATCACGCGGGCCTTGACGCCTTTTTCCGCCAGGATGGGCTGCGCCGCCATGATCTGTTCCACTTCAGAGCCGGAGGCCATCAGCAGCACATCCGGCGTCCCCTCGCAATCGGAGAGGATGTAAGCGCCCTTGAGTGCATCGCGGCCGTCCTCGTCATAGGTGGGCAGATTCTGCCGGGTGGAAACGATGCACGTGGGCCGTCCGTCCGTCTGGCTGACATACCAAGCGGCAGCCGTTTCCTTGCCGTCCGCCGGGCGGAACACGAGCAGGCCCGGAATGGCGCGCAGGCCGGCCAAATGCTCCACGGGCTGATGGGTGGGGCCGTCCTCGCCGACGCCGATGGAGTCATGCGAGAGGATGTAGGTGACCTTTTGCTTCATCATTGCCGAAAGGCGGATGCCGTTTTTCATATAATCCGAAAAAACGAAGAACGTGGCCGCATACGGGCGCACGCCGCCGTGCAGCGCCATGGCGTTGCAAATGGCGCTCATCGCATGCTCGCGGATGCCAAAGTGGATGTTGTTGGCATCGCGGTCTTCGGCGGAGAAATAGCCGCTGTTTTTCATGTTGGACTTGTTGGACGGGCACAGGTCAGCGCTGCCGCCAAAGAGGTTGGGCACGCGCGCAGCCAGGCGGTTGAGCGCCTCGCCGGAGGTGTTACGCGTGGCATTGCTGCCTTCAAACGCCCAGAACGCGTCGTCATGCAGCAAATCGCACGGCAGCTCGTCCGAGAACCAAACCTTCCACTCCGCCGCAAGCTCCGGATATTGCTTTGCATAGGCGGCAAAGAGCGCTTCCCATTCCTTCTGCGCTTTGGCACCCTTTTCGGCGGCGAGCTTCGTATGCTCGTACACTTCGGGCAGCACGGCGAAATCGTCCAGCGGCAGGCCGAAGTTTTTCTTCGTCTCCAGCAGGTTGTCCGGGCCGAGAGGTTCGCCATGGGCGGCGGCAGTGCCCTGTTTGGCCGGGCAGCCATAGCCGATGACGGTGGGGCAAATCACGAGCGAGGGGCGTTCGTCCTGCATGGCCTGCTGTGCGGCGGCAAGCACCTGCTGCCAGTCGTTGCCGTCTTCCACTTGGATAACCTGCCAGCCGTACGCCGCAAAGCGCGCGCCGACGTTCTCGCGGAACGCAATGTCCGTGCTGCCTTCGATGGTGATGCCATTTTTGTCGTAGAAGGCGATAAGCTTGCCGAGCTTGAGCGTGCCGGCGAGGGAAGCCGCCTCATGGCTGATGCCTTCCATCATGTCGCCGTCGCCGCAGGTAACGAACGTATAATGGTCCATCACCGGGAAGCCTTCGCGGTTAAAGTGTGCGGCAATGTGCGCTTCCGCCATGGCAAAGCCGACGGCGTTGGCAAAGCCCTGGCCCAGCGGGCCGGTCGTCGTCTCAACGCCGACAGTATGGCCGTACTCCGGATGGCCCGGCGTCTTGCTGCCAAGCTGGCGGAAGTTCTTCAAATCCTCAATCGTCAGGCCAAAGCCGTACAGATGCAGCAGGGTGTAAATCAGCGCGGAACCGTGTCCGCCGGAGAGCACGTAACGGTCGCGGTTGACCCATTTGGGGTCGGCCGGGTTGTACTTCATCACCTTGTCCCAGAGCGCATACGCCGTCGGGGCAATGCCCATGGGCGCGCCGGGATGGCCGGACTTGGCCGCCTGCACCTGCTCTGCGGAGAGGATGCGAATTGTGTTGACAACTTTTTGATCGATGCTCATTGGTGAACCTCCTCGTTCCATGCTTTGGGGCAGGCCTTCCTTCTGCTAGCCCCTGCCACAATGATATTGCCCTTCGGAAGCCGCGCGGGCTTCCAAACCCATCCGCGTCCGGCGGCGGCCGGACGGATCATGAGCGGTCTTGTTGTGTGCGCAAGCAATCGCGCAACAGATGATAAAACGGAGCCATCGCCCGAAAGCCCTCTGCGATTTTTGCGCGCAAGCCCGGGTCCATCAGCTCTTGCGGGTCCTCAACATGATGCTCGCAGTAGACATTCTTCTTGACATACAGCGCCCCCAGTTGCGGATCCATCCCTTCCGGCGGCCGGTACTGGCGCTGGTAATCGTCTCCCAACAGCACAAATTGCGAGGCAAACGAAGGCTCCCGCAAAATCTTGAGCACCTGCGCAGGTTCTTCGCGCAGCCGTTCGCGCAAATTGGCCATGGCCTCCGGCCGCATCTGGTAGTACCCGCAGCCCCAGTTTCCGCCCTCGGCGGAGATGTCAAAGTAGAATCCGCAGCTTTCGCCGCGTTGTTCTCCAGCGCGGCGAAAGCCAATCCACATATATTCGCGCAGCGGCGATTTGTCGCGCCGGAAACGCACGTCCCGCCAAATCCGGGAAACGCTGCGCGCTGGGCGCGGGTCAAATGCCGGATCTACCGCAAGCGCAGCCGGCGCAAGCTCCTGGGCCAGCGCGTAGAGCGGCCATTTCACCGCGCGCTCGAACAGCTCCCTGTTTTGCTCAAAGAAAGCGCGGTTGTTGTTAAAGCGCAGCGCGGCAAAAAACGTCAGCGTCTCGGGCGTGAACCCTTCAAAGCATCCTTCAGGATTTGTCATTGCCGGGCAGGTCTGTCTCTTCTTCGTCATCGTCATAGTAGTTGGAAATTTCATCCTTCTTGCGCAGCGACGCATCGCGCGAGAGGCGTTGGTTGCGCGCGAACGCTTGCGGATCCTCCGCTTCGCGCTCGTAAAGCGTCTTAGCAGGTTGCGCGCCTCCGCGGCGAAGGCTCGGCGTGCTGCGGCTGATATGATATTGCGCCGTGCTGCCGCTCAAGAGCGCGGCTTCATCGTCGCTCAGCGGCGTCGCCGGCTCTTCCGCTGGCTCTTCCGCTGCACCCGCAGCCGGTTCCTCGGCCACGTCCGGCGCGCTGCGGCGCTCGCGCATGCGGCGCAAGTAATCGCTGCCGGCAACCGTCGGCTCGGCGTCATAAACCCGTTCCGTGCTGCCCAGATCCTGCGCCGGGCGCGCACCACGTTGGGCGGATGCGCCGCTTTCCACGTCAAACGTGCGCATCTCGCGCTCCTGGCGCGGCGGCGCATAGGATTGCGCAGCCTGCTCGCGCTCATAATCGTTTCCCTGGCGGCGCACGCGCGGTTCCTCCGCACCCGGCTGGCCGTCATACGGCATCTGGCCGTATTCGTCCTCCTGCTGGTACTGGTCCTGCTGGCGCGTGCGGCTGCGCGGCGTGCCCCTGCGGGGCGCGGCGTAATCGCGGCGCGCGCTGCGCTCGATGCTGTCGATCACATTCACCGGTTCGCGGCTGCTGCGAGGTCCGCCACCGTTCCTCGGCGGCATGTTGCGGCGACGGTCCATTACGACCAGGAGCACCACAGCCACGAGAATCACCACCAGCAACCCTGCCAACACGTACAGCAGCACGCGGCCTGTGGAAACCCCTTCCGGCTCGCCGTCGTCAAACGGGGAGATGGCTATCTCCTCTGTCGGTGTCGGTTCCGGCGTTGGCGTAGGCACGGGGGTCGGTACGGGCGTCGGGGTGGGCGTGGGTGCCGGGGCTACATACGTCACTTTGACAATGTTGGACTCAAACTCGTATTCTTCCTCGCCGCTAGCATCCTTGACAGTAGCGACGAACTGGATCTGCCCTCCTACGGACGTCGTGAACATCTTGGCGAACGTCACCGTCTCGTTGGGCTGGATCACGTCAATCGTCTTGACGGTCGTGCCCGCCTCGGAGATGACGACGTTCTCCGCCGCCAGGCGGCCAAAGTTGGTCACCTTGATGAGGAATGCAATCTCGGAGGGTTCGCTATAGATAACCTCGCGGTCCGCCTCGACGACGATTTCCAAATCGGGCACGATGGCCTCGTCGCCCAGCGCGTCTTTCACTTCCTCGGTCGTTTGGATCGTCAGCTCATTGGAGGCATAGGTGACGGTGTTGCCGGAGGGATCCAGCGCGGTGACGACAAACTGATACGTCCCGGCGTTGTTGACGGTGATGGATTTATCCACCGACCATTCCTTGCCCGCTCCCAGCGTCACGCCGCTTTCAATGTTGCCGAGCGTGGCGTCAGTAATGGAGAGCTTGGTATATTCCAAATCGCCCTTGTTGGTGATGGTGCACGTCAGATCGACCTTGTCGCCCTTGTTGACAATGAGCGATTTGGCGGAAAGCTGCACAAGCACGTCCACCGTCGCCACTTCGATTGTTTTGGCGGGGCCATCGATTTTGTTCTGCTTTTCTTCGCTGCCCACCAGGTAGTTGTAGGTGACGACCGGCTGGGACGTCACCGGTTCAGAGCCCATGACAAACTCGCACACAAGCTCCACCGAATCCCCCACGGCCAGCAGCGGGCAGGTCAGCGGCTCATCGGAAAGATCGGCTTCCACAATCTGGATATCCGTCACGTCCACCGTGCCGATGTTCGTCACCAAGAAGGACACCTTGGACAGCTGCCCCTCAACAGCCTTAGAAGGCGCAGTGCGTTCGACGTTGAGCTTTGCGTCGGCCGTCTGATAGGTGATCGTCTTGGCAATCGGACGGGAAACCGTGTTGACGTTACCGTTTTCGTCCGTCACCTTGTAACTGGCGGTGTAGGTGATCTTGCCCGCTTCCAGCTGCTCTTGCGTCACCGTCCACGTGCCGCTGTAGGAGGCACCGTTTCCTGGCGCAAGGCTGATGGTACCGCCGCTACCAAAGGAGGAGCATACCTTCCGGTCCGGATCGTAGAGCGTTACGGAGATGGTGCTGTCATCGTCGCTGACATTGATGACGTTAATGTTCACCCGCACAGTTCCAACGCCCGTTAGCGTTGTCTGGGATACTTCCATTTCAAAGGCCAGCGGATCGTCCGCCAACGCGACGGCAGCCCACAAGAGCAAGCACAGCGCCGTCAGGCACACCACAAGTGCTCTCCCTGCAATTCTTCGTTTCATTCCTTCGCACCCGGAGGTGCAGTCCCCCCTTCCGGCTTTCGCAAACGCATACAAAGGCAGATTAAGTCTGTTTATCATTGTAGTCCATTCACCGCAAGCTGTCAATCGTTCAACGGGCGCAAAATCTTCCCAATACTGCGCAGTCGCACAAAAAAGCGCCCATAAAAAAACGTCGGCCGTTTCAAAAAATAAAACGACCAACGCGTGCAAAACGTTCAATGGAAATTCTAGCGCGTTTTCCAGGGAATGAAAATGCCCTCCCCTTACAAGGGGCGGATGAGGATAAACGGCGTTAACTCGTCTCCCTGGCCGGACGGATTATCCTTCATCGCATCCTGGATCTGCTCGTCCGAAAGGGGGAACCCCGCGCATTTGCCCAGCTGATCCTGCTGCAAATCGTTGGCGTCCATGAGCACGACGGGCACGCCCGTATCGGCATAGAGCTTGTCGCACAGCTCCACCGGGTTGGGCGGATTGATCAGCGCCATCTGTTTGTAAACGTCGAAAGAGGAGCGGAAGTAGAATCCGTCAATCCCTCCCACGCCCTGGCCGCAGATCTTGTAAAACAGCCCGTGAATCCCAAACGGCCGCGTAACGGCCGACACAAACGCCGCCAGCCACACGCGCGGCGCGCCGACCATATCCACCACCAGTTGCAGCTTGTAGGGCTCGTGCATGCCCACGCCTGTCGTGTTAATGCCGGCAAAACGCCACAGCAGCTTCGCCGTCAACCCGGGGCGCACCTCATCGCGCGTTTTGACGTTGTTGGTGCACATTGCCATCACCTTCGCGCCGAAGGAAAGCATGTCCCCCTCCCGGTAGAGCGGTAGCACATAGCGGCGCACAAGCTCCGCCTGATCCTCGCCGCGCTCGACAAAGTGCGTTTGAATGGCAAAACGGCTATATTTCCTGCCGTCCCGGCCAGTGATGATGCCACGGTCAAAATAGACGACGCCGTTTTCCTCGCGGCGTTGTTCCTGAAGATTTCTCGACGGAATGATTCCCATTCGGACAACTCCCTCCCGGCAATGAACGCCCTGCTAGCGTTAGGGTTCCGCTTTGGCACGCTGCATATACGGCCCAGCAAAGGCGCCTTTAACGGTATTATCTGCGCTCTGCGGCCATTTGTCAACCGCCGTGCGGTCGGGTGCGCCCTACAGCGCTGCTTCCAGCCGCACACAGCGGCCGATAAACTGCACGTCCTCCGGCTGGACCGCCTCAGCTTCCAGCTCCCGGTCAAAGCTCAGCAGCAAAAGCCGCTTCCCGTCCCATTTTATCTTACGCGCGGTGCAATGCTGTTGCCATTTGACGAGCATCACCGCGCCATCAATCGGGCTATGGGCAGGCACCGTCAACAGCCAATCGCCCTTTTGCACGCGGAAACCGCGCAGGCTGTCATCCGGCATAAGAAAATAAAGCACCTTATCCGCCGGGCCGCCCTCGATCTTGCCGCCCTGCGGTGCAAGCGTCCGGTGATCGACCACCTGCCAGGCAGCGTTGTAGACGGGCACCTCCCGCAACACGCCCGCTAGCGCGTCCAGCCAGATGCCGCCGGTAGTCTCCTCCTGCGCCGGCAGCGACGCCGCGGGCCGTGGACGGCTTTCCCGCTCCTCTTTGGGCGCAATCGCGGGCGCAACGGTGTGCAAATCCACCGCCGCCGCAATATCGTCCAGCGAAAAATCGGCTTCCGTCTGCTGCTCCAGGCCGATTTTTTTCAAAATGCGCCGTGCCTGGTCGTCCTGGATAATGCGCTTTCCCTGCTCCACATCCAGGATGTATTTTTCGTTGACAGAGCACAGCTTGGCGACCTGCCGGGGCGTCAGCCCCCTGCGCGTGCGCTCCAGATGGATCAAATCCCCTAACCTGCTCATCGCGTTCCCTCCAAAACACAAGCGGAGAGCGATCCGCCCCCCGCGTCAGCTGCCGTTAATCATAACCGCTCCCGTGGCCGCTGTCAAGCGCCACTGCTCATCCCTGCGGCGCATAAACCATCGTCAGCACGGCTTGTTCCAGCTCCTGCGCCTGCGGGAAGGAAATCTCGACCGTATCGTATCCGTCCCCGAGCGGCTCCAAGAGGTGGAACACGGCCGTCACGCCGTTTTCGTCCACCGTCAGGCTCTCCAGGACATATTGCCGCTCCTCGCCGCCATTTACGCTTGCTGTCAACTCCGTCGTGGGCATGCGGATATCGCCCTCTTGATAATAATCGCCCGCAAGCACCACCATAGACGTCTTTTCCGTCACGCCGTCCATCACCAACACACCGCCGTTGGAATTGGAATAAAGCGTATAGGTAGCGCCCTCAAAGATGAAATCGCTCGGCACAAAGCCGCGCTTGGTCAGCGCCGCATCCAGCCGCCAAGACGCCTCCACGCGGGCGCCGGCGGATTCAAATTCATACAAATATGCCATTCCCCGCAGCATGCCGCCCGCATCGACAAATCCCTGCGCCACCCCGTGTACGCCCATCGTCTCGTCGAGGTTTGGGATGACGGAGCTGCTCGTCCCAGACTCCGCCTCCTCCTCGCGCACGACGTCCACAACCAGCTCCTCCAGCGGCTGTGCGTAGGCCATTGCCACGCAGGAAAGCAACAAAAATGCCGTAACCAAAAACGCAATGCTTTTTTTCATCTTTCTCCCGCCGCCTTTCAGGGCCGTTTTCTCCTTTTCCCATATAACGGAAATCAGCCCGCATCTCTTCCCGGCGCGTGCAAGAATCTCCCGAAGCATCCGAGCGCCTTTTGGGCATATGCGCAGCCGCTCCCGCATATGCATAGGATAAGCTCAGGCGCGCCGTTTATTCCGAGGCAAACAGGCCCAGGATCTCCTCTTTGCTCATCTCCGCCGGCATTTGTTCGCCCGCGGTTACCACTGCATCAAAGAGCGCCCGCTTGCGCTCGGACAAGCGTGCCACCTGTTCCTCAATCGTCCCGCGCGTGATCAGGCGGATCACCTGCACGGTGTTCTTCTGGCCGATGCGGTGCGCGCGGTCGGTTGCCTGGTCCTCGGCAGCCGGATTCCACCAGGGATCGTAGTGGACAACCGTATCCGCCCCCGTCAGGTTCAATCCCGCACCCCCTGCCTTCAGGGAAATCAAAAACGCCTGCCCGTCACCCGCATTAAAGCGGTTGACAAGCTCCAACCGCTGCCCCACGGGCGTCTTGCCGTCAAGATAGAGGCTGGAAATGCCACGGCCGTCCAACACGCGGCGCAGGATGGCGAGCATCGACGTAAACTGCGAAAACAGCAGCACACGGCGCCCCCCACTGAGCGCGTCTGTAAGAATTTCCACCAGCGCATCCAGTTTGCCGCTGGAGCCGGCATAGCTGTTGAGCACAAGCGCAGGATGGCAGCAGATCTGCCGCAACTGCGTCAGCGCGCTGAGCACCTCCATGCGCCCTCTCCCGATTCCCTTTTCGTTGAGCACGCGCTCCACGCGTTCCTTGAGCTGCATGGCCGCCGCGAGATAGACGCTCTTTTGCTCCGGCGGCATATCGCACAGCACGCGGCTTTCGATCTTCTCCGGCAGTTCGGGCAGCACATCGCTCTTGAGGCGGCGCAGCAAAAACGGCCGGATCCGCCGCCGCAGCACGTCCGCCCCACCGCCGTCGCCATAGCGGCGCATAAACTGCGGCAGCGTCATCAGATAGCCAGGCAATACGAAGTTAAAGATGGACCATAGCTCGCCCGGGCTGTTCTCCATCGGCGTGCCCGTCAGTGCCACGCGCACATCGGCCTTGAGCCTATCGGCTGCCACAGCCGAAAGCGACTGCGGGTTTTTGATGTGCTGTGCCTCGTCGAGCACGGCAAAACGGAACGGGAAATCGGCCATCATATCGATATCGCGCCGCAAAAGCGGATAGGAGGTAACGATCACATCCGTATCGCGGTTTTGCATCAGCTCGGCCCAACGCAAAAAGCGCACGCGCTGCCCGCCCTCCATCACCGCGCAGGATAGCTCCGGCGCAAACCGCTTCAGCTCGGCCTGCCAGTTATATAAAAGCGACGTCGGCGCTACCACCAGCGATGGTGCGGGTCCCAGCGTCTGGCGCGCCCATACAAGCGCCGCAATCACCTGCAGCGTCTTGCCAAGGCCCATATCGTCCGCCAGCACGCCGCCCATCTTCAGGCGGCACAGCGATTGTAGCCACATAAACCCGCGCTGCTGGTAGGGGCGCAGCACGCCGCGCAGCGCTTCGGGGCAAGGATCCCCCACGGCCCCCAGCGCGCCGGCCGCCTCTTTCACCGTCTGGTCCACCGCAATGGGCAGGCCGCTCGTTTGCAGCAGGCTCACAAGATATGCCGAGCGGTATGCGCGCAGCGTCATGACATCGTTGGGGCGTTCGCTCGCTTCTTCCGCCGGCTCAGGCGCGTCCTCCTCGCCCGCATCGCCGAGGAACTCGGAGAGCTCCTGCCACTGTTCGAGGTTGGACAGCTCAAGAAAATCGCCGTTTTTTAGCCGGAAGTAGCGTTTCCTGTCGCGCAGGGCGCGCATGAGCTCGGTCAGGTCCTCCAGCTGCGCGTCCCCGTCGAACATCGTCAGCTCCAACACGCCGCCGGTCATGCGCATCTGCCCTGAAAGCTGCGGCCTGCGCGGTCGCATGCGGCGGAAGTCCTCAGACGCAAACACCTCGCACGTCTGCTGCAGCGCCGTCACGCCCTCCATAATGAACGCGAGCACGCGCCTCGGATCCCTGAGATGGATGCGGTCGCGATCCACATGAAACCCCGCACGGGCAAGCGCATCCAGCACAGCCCACTCGCGCACAGCGTCGCGCGCAAGCAGGGTTCCGTCCTCCTTAGGCTGGCGGGCGTGCGGTGCAAACGGATCAATCACCGTATCCCCATAGGCAAATTCCACGCGCGCTACCACGCTCGTCCCATCCCGGTCGATATATGCGCGCGCTTTCAGCGGCTCGCGCCGCACCCGCGCGTTGAGCACGTCATCGAGGGAGACCATGCAATCCCGCTCCAGCTGCGGCAGCACCTCGCTGACGACGCGCTCCGTCTCCGACGGTGCAAAGCGGGCCGTCGCATGCCCTTGCGGGGCAAGCGTCGAAAGGGCGCGCACGGCGCGGCGCTGGCCCGGCGACAGCTGCACGATGCGCCCGTCCACGCGGACGAACTCATAATCCGGCAACAAGGGCAAGATCCCCTCCGGCATCTCCACGCCCAGCGAAATGGCGCCCCCTTCTGCACGAAGGGTGCAGGTGATGGGCAGCTTTTCCCTGGCAATGGGCTCCTGCCCTTCCATTTCGCCCTTGACGGCCAGGCGGAAGGGGCGGGCCATCAGCAATCGCAGCACACGCCGCGCCGATAGCTCGCCAAGCGGCAAGAATTTTCTTGCGCCCGGCGCCACCGCCGGCTTGCCCCGCTCCTGCTCCTCGCGTTCCAGGGGTGCGGCAGCCTCTTGCAGCACCTCCAGGATGCGCTTGTCCGCCCCCTCAAAGCGCATTGACTCCGGATCGAGCGCAAACCCCTTCCCAAAGGCGAGATGCTCTCCCTTTGCAAACGCGCGCAAAAAAGCGCTCATCGAGCGGACGACGTAAAGCCTTTCCGTGCCTACGCGCAGCGCCACATACAACGCCGCGCTGTCCCCGGGCGCGGGCAAATGCAAATTGACCTCCATGCGCAGCACGGTTTCCGGCCGCAGCGGCGGATCAAAAGCGTCCAAAAAGGCATCGACCGACAGATGGCCTTGCATCATAAACCCCCATGCGATCAAAAAATCCCTCCGCGCTCGATAAAAAAAGCGCAGAAATGTTATGATTCGCCCTTCTTTCACGGAATCCTTCCCTTTTTTTCGGGAAACAATATCCGCAGCGAAAGATTGTTTTTCCTTAACAAATCCGGCAAGCACGCCGGAAAACATCCAGGAGGATTTGCCGTCATGGCACTCAACGCCGTCATCATGGCCGGGGGCGAAGGTACGCGCCTGCGCCCGCTCACCTGCGACACCCCAAAACCCATGGTTCCCGTGCTGGGAAAGCCCGTCTTATCCTATTCGCTTCAGTTGCTTCGCCGCCACGCGCTCACGCAGGTCGGCGTTTCGCTTCTCTACCTACCCGAGCGCATCACGCGCGCCTTCGGCTCCGGTGAAGCCGAAGGCGTCCGTTTGCACTATGCGAGGGAGCGAGAGCCCGTCGGCACGGCGGGCAGCGTCCGGCTGACGGCGAGCGGGAAGCTCACGCCCACGGAGCCGTTTGTCGTGCTCTCGGGCGATGGGCTGACGGCATGCGACCTGACGGAAGCGCTGCGGTTTCATCGGGAAAAGAAAGCGCTTGCAACGATGGTCCTCGCGCGCGTGCGGGACCCGCTCGCCTACGGCGTCGTCATGGCCGACGGCGACGGGCGCGTGCGCCGCTTTGTGGAAAAGCCGGGCTGGGGGGAGGTCTATTCGGACACGGTGAACACAGGCATCTATGTGCTCTCCCCCGAGGTGCTCGGCCTCATTCCGGAACGCGGCGCGTGCGACTTTGGGCAGGATCTCTTCCCGGCCCTGGTGCGCCAAGGGCTGCCCGTCTATGCGCTCGTTACGGACGCCTACTGGTGCGACATCGGCGACGAGTCCGCCTATGTGCGCGCACAGGCAGATTTTCTCAGCGGCAAAGTAGGCCTGGACGCAGGGGAGTTGATTGCCCCCTCAGCACAAATCGACAAAACTGCGCGGCTGGAAGGCCCTGCCTATATTGGCGCAAACGCCGTCATCGGCCCTTATGCGGTCGTGAGCGACGGCGCGGTAATCGGTCCCGGAGCGCACGTGGGCGCGCATGCGCGCATCTCCCGTTCCGTGCTTTGGCAGGACGCTTGCGCCGGAGAGTGGGCGCGTCTGGAGGGGGCCGTCATGGGACGTGCCGCGCAAGCCGGCGCGGGCGCGCAGCTGTGCGAGGACAGCGCGCTGGGCGACGGCGCTGCGCTGGGCGCGCGCGCCGTGCTGGAAAAAGGGGCCAAGGTATGGCCCGGAAAACGGGTGGACGCCTGCATGCGCGTGCAGGGATGCCTCGTATGGGGCGGAGCAACACGTCCGGAAATCCGTAACGGCCATACGCGCTGCCTGCGTCCAGAAGATGCCTGCGTGCTGGCGGCAGCCTGGCAGGCTGCGCTGGATGCAGATACCATAGCGCTCTGCCACGACGGCAGCGCGCAGGGGGCGGCCCTTTGCCAAGCAGCCGCAGCCTCCCTCAGTGCGCAGGGATGCAAAACGCTGCTGCTTGCCTGTGCTGTACCGCCTGTGCTGCGTGCGGTGCAGGCGTTTGATCGCTGCCAGGGCGGCATGCGCTTTTGCCAGGGCGGCTCCGTGCAGCTGATGGCAGAGCAAGGTGCGCTGCCCGCCCGTTCTCTCGAGCGCAAGGCGGAAGCCCTTGCAGCCCGGCAGGATTACCCCGCCCCCTTCCGGCGCGGCGCGGCGGAAATCGTCCCCTTTGCACAGGCGGAGGCGCTCTATGCCGGCTCGCTCCTTGCGAGCGTCCCGCGGCAAAGCAACGGTGCGCCGCCTCGCGTGTGTGTTTTCGCTGCCACGCAGGAGGAAGCGGCGCTTGCCCTGCGTGCGCTGCATAGCGCAGGCATCGCCTGCCGCGCGCAGCAAGCGCCGGAGGGCGCGCTGCCCACCGCGCTCGCGCCATGGGAGACGGGTTTCTGGCTCCCAGAGGGCTTGCAAAGCGCCCTGATCTTCGATTGCCACGGCGTCCCGGACGAAGCGCGCCAGGAGCTGTTGGCATACGCGGCGCTGCCGAACGAAGAAAAAAACTGGCTCTGCCGGCTGAACGCGCCCGCCGCGCTGGACGAGCTCGCCAGCGCCAGCGGGGCCACGCTCACGCGCATCGGCGGCGACGCCGCGCAATGGGAAGCTGCGCTCGCCACCGCAGGCAGCGCCCAGCAGCGCCTGCACAAGGATGGGCCGTATCGAATGCTGTTGCTTTGCTCGCTGCTGGCACGCCGCCGCACAACGCTTCGTGGCCTGCTGGAAAAGCTTCCCACGCTAAATCAGCGGACAGCCTGCCTGGACGTGCCGCTGCAACAGCGCGGGAAACTCCTGCGCGCCCTGGCCGAAACCGCCCCGGAGGCGACGTTGGACGGCAGCCTGCGCCTGCCGCTCCAAAGCGGATGGGCCACCGTTTCCACCGGCGCCCAGGAAGCGGAGCTCGTCGTCTGTGGCGAGGCGGCCGACAGCGAAACCGCGGAGGAAATCTGCGGCACAGTGCTTCAGCGTCTAAAAACCGTCCTGGCCTCGCCGGACTTTGCATGAGCATCCCGGGCACATCCGGATGATCCCAAGGCATACAAAAAGCCGCTCCGTGCCAAACGCCGGAGCGGCCTTGCTTTTCCGGAAAGGGCGCTCTGCTGCCAAGCGGCTTTCTGCCCGCCTTCAGCGCATCGCCTCTTCAAAAAAGGCGTCGATGTTTTCCCACGGCGTCGCCGGAGGGATATCGCACCCGGAGGAAAGAACGAAGTTGGCGTACCCGCCGCACTCCTCGCGCAGCGCGCGCACGGCCTCGCGCACGGACTGCGGCGTCCCGTTGCGCAGCTGGCCGGCCGGGTCAATGTTTCCCATCACCAGCGCGTCGCGCGGCAGCTCCTCCAGCACTTTTCGCATCTGCGCCGCGTTGCCAAAGTGATATCCCGCGCAGCCAGTCGCGGCAATTTCGCGCAGCATCTTGTCCGCCGCATTGCCACAGTTATGATAGATGACAATAAACGAATCCGTCTGGACGGCCTCGACGATCTGTTTGACATAGCGGCAGGAAAACTCCTCGCCCATCTGCGGGTTAAGCAGCCCCGCCAGCGGTTCGGCCATCACCGCACCGTTCGCCCCTGCCTCGCGCATGGCAATGAGGTACTGCGTGAGAAAAGCCGAAGCTTTTTCCAGCACGATGTGCACCGTTTCCGGCTCGTCGTAGCAGGCGTAAAGGATTTCCGTCACGTCCATCAGGCGGCCCGCCAGCGAAAAAGGACCAATCACGCCGCTGAAAACAGGCCGGTCGCCGATTGCCTGCGATGCAAGGCGCATTGCCTCCACGCACAGTCCCGTGCGCCCTGCGCCGACGGGCGGCACGGCCAGCGCGCGCGCCTGCTCCTCGTCCTCGACGATGCGGCCTGTCACGGACGGCACCTCATCGTCGCTCACGCGCACGGGCGCGCCGAACGCCTCCGCCTCCACCGACAAATCCATCAGGCTCACCGCAGCCGCCGACGGCACGCGCTCGGCAACGCGCCGCATCCCCTCCGCCTGCAGCTGGGCCGATCCGATCAGCTCCCGCACTGTGCAGCCCATCAGCTGTACCGCCGGGAACGACAGCACGGGCAGGGCCCGCTTTTTCTGCTCGCCGATCATCTCCTGTACCCATTTGCGCATGTTCCGTTCCATCGCGCCGTTTCCTCCTCCGTAAGGGACCGCCGCCCCCTCATTCGCTTTTTCTCATTGTAGCCGCAGCGTGGCGCCGGCGCTTGCAACTTTTTTCAGCATTTTTGTAAAAATCAACGGAATTGCGCAGGCGTCAGCCCCGTGTACTTATGAAACACCTTCGTAAAGTAGCTCTGATCATTAAACCCCATCGCAACGGCAATGTCCGCAAGCCCCATGCCGGAAGCCGCCAGCAGCCGCTTGCTCTCCTCAACGCGCAGCTGGTTGACGTATTCGCGCAGCGTGCATCCCGTGTGGCTGCGGAACTTTTGGGCAAAGTAGTTCGGGCTCAGCCCGACATAGGCGGCCACGTCGCGCACGCTGATGTTCTGCGTGTAATGGCGCGCGATATAGCCGATCGCCCGGCGCACCGGTTCGCTGCCGGAGCGGTCGGCAGAATAGAACATCGTATCCGTAAACGCCTCGACGATCTTTTGCAGCCGCAGGCAGAGCGTTTCCACGGAGTCAATCTCGCGCAGCTGGGAAAGGTAAGCGTTGCTCAGGCGAAAGATGGTCGAGGTCAGCGCGCCGCCCTCGATGGCAATGCGCGAAAGCAGCGTGCACAGCTCCAACGAGCGGTTTTTCACGCTCTCCAGCTGCATTCCCTCGGAAAAAAGCACATACCCCAGCAGGTCGTTGAGCACGCCTTTGGCCGCAGGCGCGTCGCTTGCGCGCACCCGGGAGAGCAGCTCCTTCTCCAGCTCGTAGGGATAGTCGCCTTCCTGCTCGCCCCGCGCTTTGTACATTTGGATCGTCTCGCCGATGCGCGCCTGTTGATAGAGCATTTCCCTGTTTTCCTTGAGCGCCACGCGCTCTGCCGGCAGCGCGCTGCGCAAAAGCAGGTCCAGCAGGCGGTTGAGCGAGTTGACGCGCGCCGGCGCAAACACGGGCACGGCCTGTAGCTCGTCGTACAGGTCCAGCAGCGCCGCAGCGGGAATCGCCCGCTGCTCGCCCAGCGCAGAGAGCAGCGTCGAATCCGGCGCATCCATCAAAAATGGGCCGAGCACGATGGCCCCCAGCAGCGCCTGGCCGCGCGCAAGCGCAAAAGCGATATGGTTCAGGTTCCCCGGGCAGGCAAAAATATACGTCTCCCCCAACGCCAGCGCCTGCCGGCCGCCGTCCAGGTGCGCCTGGCGGCAAACCTCCTCCGACAGCGCGCATTGCCGCACCTTGGCGCAATAGCGGCAGTCCGGTCCAAACGTGTCCAGCGTCTCGCCTTGCGCGTTGATCACCCGCAGCGCCAGCCCCGTCGCTGCGTAAAATGTTTCCAGGATTTCGCACAGCGCTTCCCGGTCATAGAGCGAATAAACGGCATCTGCCACTGCAATCCCGTCCCTTTTTGATAAAATATCGTTGAAAATTACAATTCAATTCCGCACGGCTGTATTATACTGTGGATAGTTGATTTCTACAATCCTTTTGTATTTGAGGAGGCATTGAGATGGCGGACTATAGCCTGATTAGCGAAAACCTGCAAAAGGGAAAAGCCAAGGTTGTTAAAGAGTTGGTGGCGCAGGCGCTGGAGGAAGGCGCGCAGCCGTTGGAAATTTTGGAGCAAGGCTTGCTTGCCGGCATGAGCGTCATCGGCGCAAAGTTTAAAAATAACGAAGTTTTCGTTCCTGAAGTGCTCGTCGCCGCCCGCGCGATGAACATGGGCATGCAGGTGCTTAAACCCCGGCTGATCGCCGAGGGCGTCAAAGGGCGCGGCACGGCCGTCATCGGCACCGTCCAGGGCGACCTGCATGACATCGGCAAAAACCTCGTCAAGATGATGATGGAAGGCAAAGGGCTGACGGTCATCGACCTGGGCGTGGACGTGTCGCCCGAAAAGTTCGTAGACGCCGCCATTGAAAACGACGCGCAGCTGATCTGCTGCTCCGCGCTGCTGACGACGACGATGGGCGTCATGAAGAGCGTTGTGGAAGAAACAAATCGCCGCGGCATTCGCGACCGCTTCAAGATTATGATCGGCGGCGCGCCCATCACGCAAAACTTCTGCGATTTCATCGGCGCAGACTGCTACACGGCCGACGCCGCCAGCGCCTCCGACGCCGCGCTCGCTTTCGTCAGCTAAAAGGATATTTAGGCCGCCCTCTCCGGCGGCACCGCTTGCCACAAAAGGCCGCCATTGGCGGCCTTTTGCAGCATAATACGTTTCCCCATGCGCCACGCCGCGGCCGGGGGAGTGCGCCGGGGATTTCCCGCCCAAGGTTTGCAAGCCCGCCAAACGCGCCCTCGGTTTCGCTTGCAAGCTGCGGCCTTTAAACCTCCCGGCAGGTTGTTTGACAGCGTACAGCCGCCCCAAAGGGCGGCTGTTGTTTGGACAAAAAACGCGTTGGCCCGCCGGCCCCGCCGCTTGTCCCGGATACGGTTTGCACCAACCGGACCGGTTGTCCTTTCGCTTTTGTGCGGCAGGCAAACCGATGTGCGCGCCGGGCGTTGGCTTTTCGGCAAAGAATGCCGTATCCCCTTACAAACGAAAAGCTGCAAAAACGGCAAAGGACATCCGCGCCGGGCGTGCCGCTGGGAGGGTAGCAGCAAATCGTTTGCACGCCGCGCACAGCCACGCAAAACCCGTCCGAGCGCAAAAGCGGCCGCGCCGTTTCAGCGCGCGGCAGCCATCCGCTCCAGCGCGTCCGGGTCCGCCGGTTGGTGGGCAAGCGCCTTTTCCAGCTCCTTACGGGAAGAGACGCCCATCGCCCGGTAAAGCTTTTTGGCGCGATAGTTCACCGTTCCCAGCGCGACAAACAGGTCCGCCGCGATTTTTTCCATGCTCTTTCCGCGTGCAATGCCGCTGATGATGCGCAAATCCAGCGCATCGCAGCAGAACAGGCAGTTCTCAAACCGGTCCAGACTCCTGAGCGCTTCGTCGTCCCCGCCGTCGCCGTGCTGCCGCGGCAGCTGCGCGTCACGCGCCGCGCCGGGAGGCGGCAGAAACGCCGTGCTGCCGCGCGGGATGATGCTGTGGCGAATCGTCACGGTCGCCGCCTCCACATCGGGCGTTTTGTCGATGTATTGCCACACGTCCACCGTCTTTCTGCCCATCAGGTAGTAATCCACCTCGGAAGTGGTCAACGTCGGCACGGACAGCTCGCCCACCAGGAAGTTGCCCGACCCCATCACAAACAGATCCTCCGGCACGCGCACCCCTTTTTCCCGCGCAAGCGCCAGCAGCCGCACGCCCACCTGATCGTTCACGCACAGCGCACCGTCATACGCTCCCGCGCGCTCCAGCATCCGCGCCGCGCACGCGTCGATCCCTTCCCCGGCAGAAAACACGTCGCTTTCTCCTGAGGAGAGGCCCGCAGCCCGCATTGCCTGGTGAAACGCCGCCACGCGCACAGCATCGTTGACGTTCCAAGGAACGCCGCCCAGGCAGGCCAGCCGCCTGCGCCCGTTGGCCACAAAATAGCGCACCATGTCCTCCACAAGCAAGCGCCTGTCCAGCGTCGTTCCACTGGCCCCATAAAAGGCATCCGGCTGCGCACCGGCAAGGACGCTGCGGATCCCGCGCGCGTTGAGCGCGGTAACGGTATGGCGCGCCCAGCGCGCATCCGAACCAAACAGCACGCACGTGCGAACGCTGCCGTCGTTTGGTACTTCGTTGATCGACCGGACTTGCAAAAGAAGGATATCCAACCGGGAAACCTCCGCGCGCAAGCCGGAAAAGCAGCGGGTATACCAGCTGCTTGTCGTATAGACGGGATCCGCCAGCACGTACATCGGTCCGCGCGGCATCTTTCCCCACCTCCCCGCTTTCTTTAGCCCGGCGTGTTCGTTTCGCCATCCCGCGATAATAGACGTGCCGCAGCCTGCTGTAAACAATCCTCCGAAAGTGCGCTGCCCTGTGCAAAGTCATCGCGGCCGCCGCCCTTTGCGCCGCACGCGCGCAGCAGCGCAGCCATATCCTCTCTCATCCGCGCCCCGCGCGCGAAAAGCACCGGCCTTGCCTCGGCCTGCGGCGCGCTCAACAGCGCGATAACATCGTCATGGGCGGCCAGCCAGCCGGCCGCATCGCGCAGCGTATCTCGGTCCGCTTCCTCCAGCGCTGCCACAACCAGCCGCCCGCCGCCCGGCAGCGGGCGTGCCGCTTGCAGCAGCGGCGGCAATTCCCGCAGCGCGCTTTCGCGCCGCAGCGCTTTGAGCGCCGCATGCTCCCGCTGCGCCGCTTCAAGCCGGAGCGCCATGGCGACAGGCAGTTGCTCCGGCGGGCAGGAGAGCAGCCGTGCAGCGGCCTCGCCCGCGCGGCAGCGCTCCTGTGCAAAGCGCACCGCACGCATGCCGCACACAAACGCCACGCGCGCTTTGCCGCGCGCCGGCAGTGTCTCCACGATCTTAACAAACCCTATCTCGCCGCTTGCGGCCGGGTGCGTGCCTCCACAAGCGCAATACTCGAAATCGCCAAACGCAACGACGCGCACGTGCTCAGTCACTGTCGGCGGTTTGCGCAGCGGCAGCGACGCAAGTTCCTGCGGCGTGGGAAACCAGCAGCGGCACGGAACGTTTTGTTGAATGCGGGCATTCACCTCGTTTTCAAGCGCGTCAAGCTGCCCCGCACTTAGCCGCACGGCGCCATGCGGCATCTCCACGTCAATCGTAGAAACCTTCTCCCCCAGATGAAGCCCGATGGTGCGCCCTCCCAGCAAACGCCAGATTGCGCCTGCCAATAGGTGCTCCCCTCCGTGTTGCTGCATATGGTCAAACCGGCGCGGCCAATCGATCTCCCCCTGCACCTGCATGCCCGGCAAAGGGCCGTCGCCGTCAAGCCGGTGAAATACGCCGCGCGCATCCGCTTCCACATCGCAAACGTTTGCACTGCCCGTCTCCCAGCGGATACGCCCCGTGTCGTGCGGCTGCCCGCCGCCCGTGGGATAAAACGCGCTGCGGTCCAGCAGCAGCCAGACACCATCCTCGCGCCGCTCG
>DVLH01000315.1 GCA_018715585.1 Candidatus Aphodomonas merdavium | reverse complement strand
TGCGCTGACGGCGACGGGGTATGCTGGGGCGGACCTTGCGCTTCGCGAGCGGTCGAAAAAATGGATCGATGCGGTGGCGATGGCGTCTATGAACATGCGCAACCTTGGTTCCTGCGCGCGCGCGATTGCGCTGACGGCGGCAGGCAGCCTGGATGCTTTCTTTGAGATTGGCCCGCACCCCTGGGACGTGGCAGCAAGCCTGCTGCTGTGCCAGGAGGCGGGATGCAGCATTTCCATGCTATCGGGAGCGCCTTACCGCTTTGGCAATCCTAGCGTGCTTGTGAGCGCGCCAGGCATTCATGAGGCGCTGTGTGCGCTGATCCGTGAAAACGGAGGATGACCCCGCCGCCCAGGAGCCGGGCAGGAAAAAAGCATTTGTTTCTAGAAGAAAGAAAATAGATTGGATTGCGCATTTGCCGCGCACGGTACAGGCCGCGCGCGGCGCTGCGTTTACGAAAAGGAAGGAGGGAATGGTATGAAACGGTTTCATAGCGCCAGGTGCAAGCAAATCGCCAGGGAGTGCGCTTTGATGTTGCTGGGAAATGCTATCCTCGCCTTTGGCCTTTACAACGTGCATGCCTTTGCAGGTGTAACGGAGGGCGGAGTGCTGGGATTGACGCTGCTTTTGCGGCAATGGTTTGGCGTTTCCCCGGCCGTCTCCGGTCTTGTGCTGAACGCGGCGTGCTATTGGCTCGGCTTTCGCGTGCTCGGCGGGACGTTTATTTGGCGATCCATCGTTGCGGGCGGAGGGTTTTCAATTTTCTACGCCGTTTGCGAACAGTTTGCCCCGCTCTTTCCGGGCATTGCGGAACTGCCGCTGCTGGCGGCCGTGGCGGGGGCGTTGTTTGTCGGCGTCGGTGTGGGTTTGAGCGTGCGCGCTGGCGGAGCGCCAGGGGGAGACGACGCGTTGGCGATGAGCGTTTCCAAAGCGCTGCGGTGTGACATCCGCTGGGTGTATCTTATCAGCGACCTGGCCGTGCTGCTTCTGTCGCTGAGCTATATTCCGCTGGGCAAGCTCGCCTATTCGCTTTTGACGGTGGTCCTTTCCGGGCAGATCATCGGGTTGATGCAAAGGGTGCGCGCGCGGCCCGCGCAAAAGAGCGCGCGGGCATAGCCCGCCTTTTGCGGCGCTTTTGCCTTTTTCCCCGGAATTTCCTTGTTTTTTCTCCTTTTCTTCGGCTTGCGGCGCACCGCGCAATCTGGTATGGTGTATGCGTCGGCGGGGAGGGAAAAACGCGGCGGGAAACGTGAGGAGGATCAAAAAGAACGGTTGAAAACACCGTTCTTTTTTTGCGCTCATTTTTAGGCGAGGGGGTATGCAGTTTGAAAAAAGGCGAACGGATTGAAAAGCTGATTGCGATTCAATCGGAGCAGGTGGAACGGCTGCGCGAGGCTGTGGCGTGCGGCGGAGAACCGGATTTAAAAAAAGAAGAGGCGCTTGCCAAGGCGGTGGCGCGCTTGGAAGAACTGCTCTTGAGCGCACACAAACTGGAACCGGGCGATCTGGCGCAGGAACGGCCGGGAATTGTTGTGATCTATGATTATGGAGACGCAGACGGGCAGGCACAGCGTAGCGTTTAATCCGGTCTTTCGTGAGGCAAATCGCACGCGCTTGCGCTATCGGGTGCTCATGGGCGGCGCGGGCAGCGGCAAGAGCTACAACCTCGCGCAGGACTATGTCCTCAAGCTGAGCGACCCACGCTATGCGGGGGCGAACCTGCTTGTTTGCCGCAAGGTGGATGAAACGCACCGCTATTCCACTTTTGCCGAGCTGTGTGGCGCCGTCAAGCGCATTTTCGGTGCGGACTGGCAGGCCTATTGGCAGATTCGCCAGAGCCCGCCACAGCTCAAAAGCCTTGTGACAGGAAACGAGATCGTCTTTCGCGGCATGGCAGACGCCGCAGCGCGCGAACGCGTCAAGTCCCTCAGCTTTACAGGAGGAAAGCTGTGCTGGATCTGGTGCGAGGAGGCGACGGAGCTTTCGCGGGAAAACGTGGAGATCCTTGACGATCGGCTGCGCGGTGCACTGCCGTCTCCCGCGCTGTATTATCAACTGACGCTGTCCTTTAATCCCGTCTCCGCAAACCATTGGATCAAGCGGCGCTTCTTTGACGTCCCGCAGGAGAACGCGCTTTTGTGCCGCTCCACCTATCTCGACAACCGCTTTATCGACCCGCAGTTTCATCAGCGCATGCTTGAGCGCAAGGCGAGAGACCCGGAGGGATACCGCATCTATGGCCAAGGGGAATGGGGGGAGAGCGGAGGACGCATCCTGACGGATTACACCGTGGAGACGTTTGACACGGACCCTGCGCGCTTTGACGCGACGGCGATTGGGCAGGACTTCGGTTTTAACCATGCCAATGCGATTTTGCAGCTGGCGATGAAAGACGGCGAGCTGTACGTGCTGCGCGAAATCTATGAGCGGGAGAAGGACACGGCGGAACTGATCCGCATTGCGGAGCGGCGCGGATTTCCCAAGGGCGTCCGCATGTGGTGCGACAGCGCCGAGCCTGACCGCATCCGAACCTGGCAGCGCGCGGGCTTTCGCGCGCTTGCCGTCAAAAAGGAACCGGGGAGCGTCTTGGCGCAGATCGACTGGCTCAAGCGCCGCAAAATTCACGTGCACGCCTCATGCCAAAACACGCTAAACGAGCTAGAAGCGTGGCAATGGGCCAAAGCGCCGGGCACGGACGAATGGGAGGACGCGCCGGCGGATGGATTTGACGACGCCATGGCGGCAATGCGCTATGGCATCGAAAGCTGGAGGCGCAGGCGCGAAGTCCCGCGCTGACGCGCCCGCAGGAAAGGAGCAACGATGAAGAAAAAACATGCATCGCCGCAGAGTGGCGCGCGCCGCCGTGCGTTGGATGGCTATCTGAACGCAGCGGCACGCCTGGGGCTGGAGCAGCCCAACCTGCTTGCGGCAGGGCAATATTCGCTTAACCGTTTGACGCAAAACCAGCAGTTGATGACAAACCTCTACCGTGGCAACTGGATCGCCCGGCGCATCGTGGATACGTTGGCGGAGGATATGTGCAAAAACTGGTACGCCTTGCGCGGCGTTTCACCGCAGATGGCGGCGCGTTACGCCAGGCAGGAACGGTATGCGCATGTGCGCGAGCGCGTGCTTTCGGGGCTGAAATGGGCAAGGCTTTACGGCGGGGCGGCGGGGCTGATGCTCGTAGAAGGCCAGGAGGAAGACCTTTCCCAGCCGCTGCGGCTGGAGGAGATCATGCCGGGCCAGTTCCGCGGCATTTTGGTGGTGGACCGGTGGAATGGCGTAACGCCGTCCACGGAGCTGGTGGAAGATCTTTCCGACGCGGATTTCGGGCTTCCGCGCTTTTACGAGTTTTGCATGCCGGACGGAGAAAAGGTTGCGGCGCACCACAGCCGGGTGGTGCGCTTTCTCTCGCGCGAGCTACCTTTTCTGGAGCAGAGCGCAGAAAGCGGCTGGGGCGCTTCGGAGCTGGAGCACGTTTACGAGGAGCTCAACAAGCGCGATGCCACCAGCGCCAACATCGCCCAGCTGATCTTTCAAGCGAACCTGCGCGTGCTGAAGATGAGCGACCTTGGCGAGGTGCTCTCCTCCGCGTCGGCCCAAGCGCAGCGGGACCTGTACAGCACGCTGCAGGCGCAGAACACGCTCATGAGCAGCATGGGCTTGCAGGTGTTGGACAGGGAGGATTCGTTTGAGACGCACGCCTATGCGTTCAGCGGTATTTCGGAGGTATACGAATTGTTCATGTTGGATGTGGCGGGGGCGGCGGAAATCCCTGCCACAAGGCTTTTTGGCCGCTCGCCCGCTGGCATGGACGCCACGGGCGAGGGGGACCTTCGCAACTATTACGACGCCGTGCGGGAAAAGCAGCAGAGCGTGCTGCGGCCCGTGCTGGAAAAGCTCGTTCCCGTTATCGCCATGAGCGCATGGGGAAGCGTGCCGGATGCGCTGGAGTTTGATTTCCTGCCCGTTCGGGATCTGACGGATCGCGAGCGAGCGGAACTTGCGAAACTGCATACGGAGACGGTTATTGCTGCCTACAGCGCAGGCTTGGTAGATCGCGAACGTGCTGCCAGAGAGCTGGAGCGTCAGGGAAGGGAAACGGGCGTATGGGCGCGGGATGCCAGCATGGAAGGAAAGGGGGGAGAAGATGGACGAGCTGATGGAGTATAAGATCTTTGGCATCCTTGACGCCGTGATCGAGCGCGCGCAGGAGAGCCGTGAGGCCTATGCGGAGGCACGGGATAGGCTTGAGCTTGGCAAGCTCGTGGCCTATTGCGATGTGCTGCATGATTTCCTGGATTATTTTGACATCGAGGAAAACGTGCAAAGGCGCATTGGCGAACGGCCGGAGGACCGGTTTCTGCGCTAAAAATGCTTTAGGAGGAGAGAAAAATGCTCGCCTATTACGGTTCCAGCATTAGCGGCAACATGGCCAGGACGCCGGAAGGGTTCCTCATCTGCCGCAACGTGCCGATTGCGCGGACGGGGTTTCAACAGTATCTGCCGGAGGAGATCGGCGCAAGCGGCGATGCACCCCTGCTGGTTTACCGCGCACCGCAGGAGGTGTTCAGCGCTGCGACGCTTGCGAGCTTTGAAGGCAAGCCCGTCACGCTTGGCCATCCCCCGGCGGATGTTTCACCGCTGAACGCGGCCGCCTATGCTTGTGGCCATGTGCAAAACGTGCGGCGCGGCGCGGGTGCGGATGCGGACCTGATGCTGGCGGATCTATTTTTGACGGATCCTGTGCTGATTGAACGGGTATGCGCAGGCGTGCGGGAAATCTCCTGCGGGTATGATTGCGTCTACGCGCAGGGGGAGAACGGCATGGAACAGCGGGCGATTCGCGGCAATCACGTGGCCGTTGTGGAAACAGGCCGCGCGGGAGGCCGCGTCGCGATACGGGATGGGCGGCGGCCCATCTTCCGGGAAAGGAGAAAAGAAACGATGATGGCTAGGAAGAAAAAGTTGTTTGGCGCGTCCCTCTGTGACGAAGCAGGAGAAGCGTTGCAGGGGCAGGAGCAGGCCGCCGGAGACGGCGCGCTGCAGCGCCTGTTGGAGGCGGTGGAACGCTTGACAGCATTGCTGGAAAGCCGCTCCCAGGCGGAAAGCCTGGATGCGCTGGAGGAAGAACTTGCCGCGCAAGAAGAGCAGGAGCGTGCCATGCAGGAGGCGGGAATGATTGCGCCGCAGGAACAGGAGGAACAAACGGCTTCTCTATCGGCCGTGGAGCCGGTTCGGGAGGCGATTTGCGCGCTAAAGCCGTTGATTGCCGCCTTGCCCGAGGAAAAGCGCACTGAGGCAGCGGATCGGGCCGCACGCGCGCTGCGCCGCGCGCGCGGCATGCGCGATGGAAGGACAGGGGTTTACGCTGCCGTCAGCAATGCGCGCGCAAGCGCAGTGCGCTGCGAAGCGGAGGATGCGTTGGGAAAGCGCATCATGGCAGAGCGCAATCCGCACTACAAAAAGCGCGGCTGAGGAAAAGGAGGAGGAGAAAATGGCGGGTTATGTGATTGGAAAAGAGTTGCCAGGCGGGTTTGCGGGCAGCGTTTCGCGCTCGCGCGACGCAGTGATCGAATGCTTTGCCGCCAAGGGGGAAGGGCGTATCGGCTTTGGCGATCCGGTTCTCCTCAACGAGGATGGTACGGTGTCCGCTTTTTCACAGACGGCGGACGCTGCGAACTTTGCCGGTATCGCCGTGCGCGAAGTGAAGCAGGCGGCAGATGATTCGGGCGAGGCGTGGTATCAGGAGAGCGAGCCGGTTGACGTGCTTGTGCGTGGCAGCATCTGCGTGCACGTCGTATCCGGCACGCCGGTTGCGGGCGGCGCGGTATATGTGCGAACGGGCACCGGAGAAGAGCATGAGGCTGGACAGATCGTTGCGGCTGCCTCTGAGACAGAAGGGGAAACGCTTCAGCTACCCAATGCCGTGTTTGCTACTTCGGGCGTCGATGCAGGCGGCATTGCGGAAATCACGCTGCTGCACCGCATGATTTAATAGGGGGGAAAGAAAAGATGAAAGCATTTCAGCTTCCTAGCCGCACAGTGACGCTGGATGGGTTTGGTCCGGGCCGCATGGCCGCCCGCGATGCGGTTGACAGCGGCATGCTCTTCCTGATGGGTGAACTGGAAAAGCGCGATGCACAGCTGCGCGAGCCGCTTTCCTCCGTCACCTGGCCGCGCGATATT
>DVLH01000314.1 GCA_018715585.1 Candidatus Aphodomonas merdavium | reverse complement strand
ATGGTATTTACCTTTAGGAACGGCATTGAGATCAAGCAAAAGCCTTAAACCAAACAATTTGGCGAAATGCTCAGGCGGGGTAAAATGACCCGGCGCAGACAGCGACTTTGGCCGTCTGCGTCGGAGTTCTGATACAACGAAGCACTGTCCGAACCATACGATTCCGCGAAATCCCCCGAGAAACCCCTTGCCACAGGCGCTTTCCGCCCCGATGGGGTAAAAAAAGTCCCTACCAGCTTTGTATCAAAAACTAGTAGGGATGGTGATTGTCGGCTATCTCCTTTCCGGCAGCATACGGCAACCCTTTGCCTTTTACCTCACCTATGGCGTACTGCGCGGTGGAGGGTGCGGCATACTTTTCAACACATCGCTGAGCGCACTGCTCTTCTTTAAAGAGGGAAAGACAGACGGTCTCTCTGGCGTGCTGCTGATGGTTCTCGGTCTGGGAAGCGTCATCTTCAGCCCGCTCATTACCCATTGGAACGAAACGCTAGGCTGGCGTGGCTCCTTCACAGGGCTTGGTCTCCTAGGGTTGCTTCTGATCATCTGCGCATGGATCAATCCACGCAGCGCCGACGCAGGCAAGGATGCGGCGCCGACAGAAAGTATTGTAAATGCAAGCATTCCCGACATGGATACCAAGGAAATGTTGGGAACAGCGAGCTTCTGGAAATATATAGTCTGGTCGATTATCTCCTACATCATTGGCCAGTCGTTTGCGGGATATGCCGCCGCTTTCGGCACGGATATAGGCGTCAGTTCGGCGACCTGCATGCTGTTCGTCAGCATTTTTTCCCTGTGCAACAGTTTTGGCCGACTTATTTTTGGAAAGCTGTTTGAGTTGTTTCCCATGCGTCAAATGTTGGCCGCATGTAACGCCCTCTTCATCGTCGGATCACTCGTCACCGCCACCGGACTCTGGATACTCTCTGCGCTGCTGCTCGCTATCGGAGCTGCGCTGGTCGGGCTTGGTTTTGGCAGCCTAATGGTTTGCAATGTCTCAGTAACGCGCACATATTTTGGTACACAGAATTATGCCATGAATTTTTCCATCGTAACACTCGAAAGCATGCCAGCATCAGCGCTTTCCATGATAATCATGAATGCTTTTCACGATGGCATTGGCTCTTACTTACCGGCATTTGCCTGTTTTCTGGCGCTGTCTTTCGCCGCCCTCCTCGGCACGCGGTGGCTTCGCCCTCCGTATGCCAGGCACTCATAAACGCCCGTTCTGTTCGGAGGCCACGCGGTACAGAGAGAGGCAGACGCGTTTCTTCTTGCTCAAGGAATTGGGCGCGTCTACCTAGCGGCCATCCACTCGCTGGAAGGCGACTTCGGGCTGGACAGGAACAGCACATACGTGGAAGCACACAGCCTGAAATTGCCACGCGGCTACATCAAGGATTCCGTGGGCGTGGGCGACGCCTTCTGCTCCGGCGTGCTCTACACCGCTCGGAAGGAATTGCCGTTTGCGCGGTCCATCAAACTGGGCACGACCTTCGCCGCCTCCTCGTTCAGTCAGCCGGCGCCACCGAGGGCATATGCTCCTGCGCAGAGGTCCAAATAGAGGCACCGGCGCGGAAGGCTGAAGCAGCAATCTGCGCCGGCTCTTTCTGGAGTATTTCGGCATGCGCGCTGCAGTCGAAATTGCATGCTCCTGCGCTATACCGTCCAACCGTATATGCCCGTTGGAAGTGCTCGAGATTGTTTCCCTTGCATGTTTTGCTTCGCTCAGCCGCCTAAATAAAGACATAAAAGAAACCACCGACATGGCCTTGCGGCCCGTGTCGGTGGTCGAACGTGATGCATCCTCTTTATTGATTATTGTATCTGCATCCACTGGGCTTTCAATTTGTGCGCGCGCCTCCGATCGTTGAAGAACTGTGTAATGCGTGCCTGATTGGAAGATATGCCGATCACGATGATCAGGAAGGCGCCCGTCGCTACCTTTTGCAATGTCGCGCTCAGACCGATGGCAATGAGGCCGGCGTTGAGCATCTTCATCGAAACCGTTCCCAAAAGAATACCGACAATCAGGTTGCAGTAGCGCGAAAGGAACATGCCCATGTAGACGCTCATCAACGCGTCGAAAGATACGGACATCGAATCCATGCCGCTGGTCGGGGCAGCGCCGCCCTTGGTTGACAGGGAAATCACCGCTGCCATACCCAGCATCACGCCTTCGACTATAAAGCTCTTCAGGCGCGTATTGCGGATGCTGACGCCGATATTGGCCGCCACCTGGCGATTGTTGCCGACCGTGCGTACATGATAACCGATGGACGTATAGTTGAACAACACGTAGATCAGCAGACCATATACAGCAAGTACGATGAAGCAATACGGCGAACGCGCAAGAATGGTCAAGTCCCCACGCACTTTGACGCCTTCTGAATTGAACAGGATCGTCGACAGCGTCTCATATACCATCAGCATGCCTAAAGTCGCAACGATCGAAGGCACATGCATATAGTGGTATACGAGAAAGATCATCAGCGCAAGCACAATGGCGGCAAGCGTTGTGAAAACGATCATGCCTGCGAGACCTGTATTAGTAGCCAGCATGGCCCGGCCGCCGAGCATGCCTGCAAGAACGACCACGGAGCCCGCGCTCAGATCCCACAGTTTCATCTGCATATTCATGCACATTCCCCATGCAACCAGGGCCGACAGAACCGATTGCCGGGCAATGGTCAGCATACCGCGCGCACTGCCGAAGGTGCCGCCAGAGATCAGCCTGAACATCAGGTAAACGGCGACCGGCAGGATCAGCGCCTTGAAAAAACCAAGTACCTTATTCATGCGAGGGCTACTCATCTCGTATCACCACTTCCAAATGTTTCAGCAGATCATCCGACCAAGTCCGCATGGCGGGTAACGACTTCGTCCAAGCTGTATTGATCATAGAACTCGGCAAAGTCTTCGAACGTTGCCTCCGGGTTGTACATGCGCAGATAAGGCTTGAGCTCCTCAAAAGTGTAGGGGAACACATCGCCTTCGATATACGTTTCATAGATATCGAAATCTTCGGGGCCTTCGATGAAGATGTTCTTGCCATAGAGCGTGAAGGGGCCGTCGGTCATCGGAGAACCAGTCACGGCGTTGTACACGGGAATGAGCAGCATGCCGGGGTCGATGAACTGGCCGCCGCCAATGACGTGCAGCGCGCCGCGCTCCATATCCACGCGGGAATTCTCATCGACGTCCACCGTGGCAAATTTGATTTCGCCAATCAGTCCCTCAATCTCGAGCGTCTGGATAACCGCATCGTAAGCACCGTCGGAGCTGCCCATGAGAATAACGCCGTCCAGATTTCCGTAGAGGGCAATCATGTTGGAGAGTGCGGGGCCAAATTCACCCGTATCGTCGTTGCGGTACTCCGCGATGATGTTGTAGTCGTCATACTGTGCAACCGTGTCTACCACGCCGTTCCAGCGCAGATCAGCGGCGGCGCTGCCCGGAGCGATGGCCAGGAGGGCTATGTTGCGGCAGCCCTGATCGTACATGGCCTTGGCCATATAGCAGCCAGACTCATAGTCGTCGCACACAGAGTAGCCCAACCAGTGGGAATACCCTTCCAGCGTCTCCTTCAGCTCGGGAGAGGATATCTCCAGAGAATACTGCGCCAGGTACACGCCGGCGTTTTCACACAGCTCCATCATCGCCGCGTAACAATCGTAATCAAGGATGACATCCACGCCCGCGGAAATGAGGTTCTCTGTAGTGGCGACGTGTTCCTCACTGCTGTAGGCAGTTGCGTAGGTAATCTCAAGGTTCATGTTCTCGGCCAGATAGTCCAGATAGCGGACGTACTGCG
>DVLH01000313.1 GCA_018715585.1 Candidatus Aphodomonas merdavium | reverse complement strand
CATACGTACGTTCATCTCGCCTCCAAAAGGCGAAAAAAACAAAAAAGCGGGGGAGACCGTTCCCCCGCTTTTCAACGATGCCAAAGAAAGAAACCGCCGGTCCGTTATTCGCTCCATTCCGTCCAGCGCTCATACGCCGTCTCCAGCTCCCCCTGGACGCGGCGAAGCTCTAGCGCGTTTTGTTTGGCGCGCTCAGGATTTGCATACACCTCGGCATGCGCCGCCTGCCGCTGCAACTCGGCAGCCGTCTCCTCAAGCGCCATGATCTCTTTTTCCAGCGCGTCAATCTGCGCCTTCTTTTGCTTTTCCGCCTCCTTAGCCAGCCGGTCGCGCTTTTTTTCCTTTTCCAGCGCGGTGCGGGTCACGCCCGGCTCCCGCTCCACCGCGCCTAACGCCTCGCGCCGTTTTTTCTCCAGGTAATCGTCGTAATTGCCCAGATAAAACGACACGCCGTCCGGCCGCATTTCGACAATGCGCGTAGCAATGCGGTTAATAAAATAGCGGTCATGCGAAACGGCGAGAATGGCGCCGGGAAAATCATCCAACGCAGCTTCCAGCACCTCGCGTGAATCCATATCCAAATGGTTCGTAGGTTCGTCCAACAGCAGAAAGTTGTTCTTTTCCAACATCAGCCGTGTGAGCGCAACGCGCCCTTTTTCGCCGCCGGAGAGCGTGCCCACGGGTTGGAACACGTCGTCCCCCGTAAAGAGGAAACAGCCTAAAATGGTGCGCAGCTGCGCCTGGTCCATCTGCGGAAAGCGGTCCCAAAGCTCGTCGAGCACCGTTTTTTCGGCATGCAGGCCCGTCTGCTGCTGGTCGTAGTAACCGATATCGACGTTGGCGCCGTATTGGATGGTGCCGGCGTCCGGCGTCTGTTCCTTTACAAGCATGCGCAGCAGCGTGGTTTTCCCCACGCCGTTGGGGCCGATGAGCACGCACCGCTCGCCCGCGCGCAGGTGCAGCGAAAAATCCGAAAACAGCTGCCTGCCCGAAAACCCTTTGCTCAGCCCTTTGATGAAAAGCACATCCTCGCCCGTGCGCCGGCGCACGTCAAAGGAAAAGCGGATTTGTTTTTCCTCCTGCGGCCGCTCAAGGCGCTCCATTTTGTCGAGCACTTTTTCGCGCGAACGGGCGCGCTTGAGCGATTTTTCGCGGTTAAACGCCTTGAGGCGGTCGATAACGGCCTGCTGGCGTGCAATTTCCTTCTGCTGCTGGTCATACGCGCGCTGGCGGGAGGTAAAGCGCTCGGCGCGCAGGCGCTGGTAGCGCGTGTAGTTGCCTTCGTATTGCTCAATGCGCCCCAGGAGCATCTCCGCAATGTCGGTACAGACGGCGTCGAGAAAATAACGGTCGTGCGAGACGAGAAGGATTGCGCCGCGGTACGCCTTTAAATACTCCTCCAGCCATTGCAGCGACGCCAGGTCCAGGTGGTTCGTCGGCTCGTCGAGGATCAGCAGGTCCGGCCGCTGCAGGAGCATCCTGCCCAGGCACAGCCGCGTCTGCTCGCCGCCCGAAAGCAGCCGCGCTTCCTGCTCCCACTGCTCGCGGGGGAAGCCAAGCCCGCAAAGCACCCCCTGCAGCGAGGAGCGCCAGGCATATCCCTCCGCCTCCTCAAAGGCATCCATCTGCGCAGCGTATTGCCGGCTCAAGCGTTCCAGCGCTTCGGGGTTGTCCTGCGCGCCGGCCATTTCCTCCTCCAACCGCCGCATACGCTCTTCCATGGCAAATATGGGCGCAAACACCTTTTCCAACACGCCCCAGACGCTTACGCCCGGCTCAATCTGCGCGTGCTGGGCCAGATATCCGACCCGCAGCCCTTTAGCGATGGAAACCGCGCCGCTGTCGGGCGCGTCCTCCCCCGCAAGGATGCGGAGCAGCGTGCTTTTCCCGCAGCCGTTGGCCCCGACCAGCCCTAACCGCCGCCCGCTTTGCAGCGTCAGCGACGCGCCGCGGAGCACCTCGTTGACGCCAAAGGATTTTTTCACTTCTGTCGCAGTCAATACAATCATGTCCATGAGTATAACAAGAAAAAAAAGAATTGACAAGCATCGTTTCGTTTGCTATAATTCTTCCGGCTTTGAAAGAGGCCTGTGCCATAGACAGCGGGTGCGCGCAAGCGCATAATGTTTGCCCGCCGAGGCGTCAAGTAGCGTAGCAATTTCCACGCCCTTGCGCCATGCGCAGGGGCTTTTCTTTCGGCCTATGCTGGAAGAAAGGAGGAAATTTGATTTGTCGAAAAATCTCGAACTCAAACAACAAGCCGTTGCCGAAATCAAAGAGCGCTTTGAAAAGGCAAAGAGCGTGGTCATCGTCGACTACCGCGGCATCAACGTTGAACAGGTGACCGAGCTGCGCAAGCAGTTCCGCGCCGCAGGCGTCGAATACGTGGTACTCAAGAACACGCTCGTGCGCCGCGTCATCGATGAAATGGGCCTGAGCGCCCTGGACGGCGTGCTGGAAGGCCCCTCGGCGTTCGCGTTCGGCTATGCCGATCCCGTCGCGCCGGCGAAAGTCGTCAGCGATTTCGTCTCCAAGACGAAATGCGAGCACATTACCGTCAAGGCCGGCGTTGTTGATGGCGAAGTGATTGACGCAGCCGGCGTGAAGGTCCTGGCCGACCTGCCGCCCAAGGAAGTGCTCATCGCCAAGATGCTCGGCAGCTTCAACGCACCCATCACCAATTTCGTGGGCGTCCTTTCCGCGACGCTGCGCTCGCTGGTATACGCCATCGACGCTATCCGCAAGCAGAAGGAAGGCGAGTGAGCTAGCCGCTCTCTCCCTGGAACAGACTAGCGCCGGCGCATAGAAGCGCCGCAGAAAAAGACATCACCCAAATGAATGGAGGCAATATCATGAATAAAGAAGAACTCATTTCCGCGATTGAATCGATGACCGTGCTCGAGCTGGCCGACCTGGTCAAGGCTCTGGAAGAGAAGTTCGGCGTTTCCGCCGCCGCCCCCGTCGCCGTCGCCGCCGCTCCCGCTGCTGGCGCCGCCGCTGCCGCTGCTGCCGAAGAAAAGACCGAGTTCGACGTCGTTCTCTCCGATGTCGGCGCTGAGAAGATCAAGGTCATCAAGGTCGTGCGCGAAGTCGTTTCCGGCCTGGGCCTGAAGGAAGCCAAGGAGCTCGTCGAAGCCGCCCCCAAGGCGATCAAGGAAGGCGTCTCCAAGGAAGAAGCCGAGAAGATCAAGAAGATGTTCGAAGAAGTCGGCGCCAAGGTCGAAATCAAGTAATTTCCCACAGCGTCAAACCGCCGGCCGGAACTTGTTCCGGCCGGCTTTTTCGCGTGCAACGCAAAGAAAGCAAACCGTTCACGGCCCTCCCGCCGTCCCGCACAGGTTGCGGCTGTTTTTTTCGTCCCGAAAAAGCATAAGCACGGCTGCATGATTATATTATATATTATATTATATATAATGAAAAAACTCCGTCTGGCAAAACCAGTTTCCTCCCTTAAAAAGGGCTTATGAAAGGCTTTGCGCTTGCGGCGCTGAAAAGCGGTATTTCTCACCGGCAGCCCATTGCCGCGTGCATGCCGCCCAGCAGGCGAGATGCACCGGTTTTAGCGCGCGCCGTTAAAACTCCCCCGGGTGGAGAAACCCGCCGCGCACGGCAGCACGGTTAAAGCGGTTACACACCCCTCAACAAAACCGGATAAATGTTCTTTCCCACATCCGAGGGATAACTCAGCCGGGAGCGCGCTCGCAGCGGACCAAAGCCGCCCTTCAGCCGCAGAACCCATTGCAGGCGCTTCGCGGAGCGTCCCCTGCAAACCGAATCCAGGCGCGTTCCCCATCCGCTTGCAGGCGCGAAGAAACCGTGCTTTGTCGAAAAAAGGCCGCCCTATGGCGGCCTTTTTTGACATGCTGCGCCGCCTTCCCGGCGGCGTCCGCTCCTATTAAGCAAGCGTTTCCAAATACGCCTTCAGCAGCGCAACCGACTGTTCCAGGTCGCCCAGGCTCACCGTCTCCACGGGCGAGTGCGAATATAGGCAGGGGATGGAAAGCGTGCAGGCGGGCACGCCGCCGCGGCTGAGCATGATGGCGTGCGCGTCCGTACCGCCATAGGGCAGCACCTCGTATTGGAACGGGATTGCGGCGCTGCGCGCGGCGTCCGCAAGGCCGTCGCGCACGCTGGGAGTGGAAATGCTGTACCCGTCCTTGACCTTGATAGCCGGCCCCTTGCCCACGCGCACGGGCAGCGGCGGTTCGTCCTTGGGCGTGCCGCCGGCCGGCGTGATGTCCACTGCGATGCCAATGTCAGGCTCGAGCGCGTAAGCGGCCGTTTCCGCGCCGCGGCACCCGACCTCCTCCTGCGCGGAAAAGACGAACGCGATTTCATGCTTTGTCTTTTGAAGCGTGCGGCTGAGTTCCAGCAGCACCGCACAGGCGCTCCGGTCGTCCATATACGGGGCGCTCACGCGCTCGCCACACAAAAACGGCTGGAACGGATGGACGCAGACGCTGCCGATGGGCGCGATGGCAAGCGCCTCCTGCGCGCTTTGCGCGCCCACGTCCACAAAAAGCTTCTCCATGGACGGCTTGTCCTTGCCAAGCGGTTCCATGTACAGCACGCCCTGCGCACCGTTTTCAAACACGACGCCGCGGGCGGCGGCCTGCGCCGGCTGCACGCCACCGATAGACGTCACGCGCAAAAACCCTTCTTTTTCGGCCGCCAACACCATATAGCCAATCGTATCCATATGCGCGCTGAGCATGATGCGCTTGCCGCCCTGCTCCCCGCGGCGCACGGCAATGAGGTTGTTCATCGCGTCGGACCAAATTTCATCCACATAGGGACGGATCCACTCCGTCAGTTTCAGGCGGATCTGCGTTTCGCATCCGCTGGGGCCAAACGGCTTGAGCACATCGAAAAGCGTCTCCTGCATCATTGCGGCGTCACCTCGTCTTTCATGATTTGCATCCAAAGCGCTGGCAGTTCGTCGAGCAGCGCGCAGAGCAGGTCGCCCTGCGCGGCGATATCGTCCAGGCTAACGACACAGTTGGGCGAATGCACGTTGCGGCAGGGCACGCTGAGCACGACGGTCGGCTTTGCGCCCGCGCCGCGCTGAAGCGGCCCGGCGTCGTTGCCGCCTGTCGCGGTCCGTTTGGGCTGCCAAGGGATGCCGCGCCGCACGGCGAGCTGCTCCACGGCGTCGCGCAGCGGCCGGTATGCGATGCTGGCGCGGTCCATGTGGCTGATTACGACCCCCTTGCCAAGCGTGCACACCTGCGTCGCCTGGACGGTATTGCCCAAATCGTTCGCAGACGTCGCCTCTGCCACGATGGCAACGTCGTAATCAAGCCGGCGGCTGAGCACCGTCGCTCCGCGCAGCCCAACCTCCTCCTGCACCGTAAACGCACACGTCAACTGCCCGGCATATCCGTGCCGCAGCGCGCGCAGCAGGTTGAAACACCCCACGCGGTCGTCCAGCGCGCGCCCGGCAACGCAGCTGCCAAGCGTAAAAAGCGCGCTGTCAAACGTGCAGTACGTACCCATTGGGCACAGGCACTCCGCCTCCGCTTGGTCTTTGGCGCCGATATCGATAAAGAGCTTTTCAAACTCCGGCGCGCGGGCGCGGTCCGCCGCGCTCTGCAGGTGGATCGCCTTGGCGCCGATTACGCCCGGCAGTTGTTTTTCGCCGCAAAGCACGCCCTTGGAAACGGCCACGCGCGGATCGATGCCGCCCACGGGCGCAATGCGCAGCAGGCCGTCCTCCCGTGCGCCCAGCACGACAAACCCCACCTCATCCATATGCGCGCACAGCAACACGCGCGGCGCGCGCGCGTCCGGCCCTTCCTTGCTGCAAAGGAGCGATCCCAGCCGGTCTGTGCGGCAGCTCGCGCCGGCATCCTCGCATTTTTGCCTAAGCAGCGCGCAGATCTCATCCTCCTCGCCCGATATGCCGCGCGCAGCCGTAAGCGCCTTGAGCTCCTCCATCATGGCGTTTCCTCCTCTTCTCCCAGCTGCGCAAGCAGCGCAGCCAGCAGGCGCGCCGCCTCCTCCAGCGTATCGGCGCAGAACGTCTCCACGGTCGTATGCATATATTTGAGCGGGAGCTCAATCAGCGCCGTGGGAACGCCCGCGCGCGCAATCTGGATATCATCTGCATCCGTCCAGGTGTTGCGCGGCGCAACGCTCGTCTCGTAATCAATCCGCAGTTTTTTGCACAGCTCCGTCAGGCGCCGGTGCAGCTTCCGGTCGATATACGGCCCCTGCGAGAGCACCACCTTGCCCAGCGGATGCGTCTGCCCCGGTTCGCACCCGGGCATTTCGCCGTGCGTTACGTCAATGGCGATTCCCAAATCGGGATCCAGCGCCCAGGCCACCGTATGCGCGCCGTAGCTGCCGACTTCCTCCTGCGAGGTGGCGACAAAAAGCGCCTGTACGCCGATTTTCGTGTTCTTCAAAAGCTCCGCCGCGCGCAGCATGATGGCCACGCAGCCGCGGTCGTCCACCGTCTTGCTGGCATAGCGGCCGTTTTTAAGCGCGCGCACCGGCCCGTACAGCGCCACCTGCGTGCCGGGGTGAACCAGCTGGCGCACACGGCTTTCCGGCAAACCCATGTCCACGTATAAATCCTGCATTTTGTAGTTTTTTGTTCTGTCCTCCGCCGTAAGCAGGTGCGGCGCAATCGCGCCGATCACCCCCGGCATTGGCCCCTCCTGCGTGTAAACCGTCACACGCCCGGCCGGCAGGATGCGCGGGTCCACGCCGCCCACGCTTGTCACGCGCAGGCAGCCGTCCTCTTCGATTTGCGAAACCATCAGCCCGATTTCGTCCAGATGCGCCGCGATCATCACGCGCGGCCCCTGCGCGCCCAGGCGGGCGACGACGTTTTGCATCGCGTCCACCGTCACCTCGTCGCACAGCGGGCGGAACGCGCCGGCAATTTTTTCCGCCACGGGCGCTTCATCGCCGGAAATCCCGCGCGTTGCGGTCATTTCTTTGAGAAACTCGTAAACGCTAAGCAATCCGCCACTTCCTTCGCACAAAATCATTTGGTATAATAAGGTAAATATTTGCTGCACATTATAGCATGGCGAAAATTCCCAGTCAACAAAACCGCTCCGTCCCCCGTCCGATGGATATGGGAGGGATGCATATTGAAGAAGTTTTGTATGGTTTTCGTCATGGTGGTTGCGACGTGCTGTCTGGCCTGCGCCGCCTCCAGTGCCGCGCTGAAAGACGCCGCCGCCCTGAGGAGAAAGAACATGTCCGGCGACGTTTATGCCCGTGCCGTCCTGCCTGCCGCCACGCCGGAAATCCCCTCCGCGCTCACGCTGCAGCCGGGCCCGCAGATGCTCGATCCCACGCGCGTCTTTCCGCTGCCCGCCCAAAGCGGCTACGCGTACGAGGACGGCTTCGGCGATGCGCGCTCCTTCGGCGGCGAGCGCTCGCACGAGGGAGTGGACATCATCGTGGACGAGGGAACGCCCGTGTACAGCAGCTGTAACGGCGTCGTAACCAAGAAAGGCTGGCTGACGCTTGGCGGCTGGCGCATCGGCGTGGAGGACGCTTTCGGCGTCTACCACTACTACGCGCATCTTTCCGCCTATGCAGAGGGGCTGGAAGTCGGCGACGCCGTGAGCGCCGGGCAGCTGCTTGGCTACGTGGGCAGCACGGGATACGGCCCGGAGGGCACGGACGATCAGATGATCCCGCATTTGCACTTTGGCCTGTACATCAACGACGTCGCCATCGACCCCTATCCCTACCTGCAGGCGTGGGATCCGCTGGCATAACAAACTTTGCGCAAGAGGAAACGACATGGACGGCATCGCAAAAGAATTTTTTGAGCAATCGCTGACCGGGCTGCCCGCCGTGCAAAAAGAAGCGCTGCGGGCCGCGCTTATGCAGCCACCCGTCCGGGCGCTGCGCCTGCGCCCGGGCGTCCCGCTTGAAACGGTGCGCCGCGCGCTCCCGGACGAATACGCTCCCGTCCCCTGGGCGAGCGGCGCGTACTACATCGGCGGCGCCTCGCGCGCAGGCGCGCACGCGCTGCATGCGGCCGGAGCGTACTATTTGCAGGAGCCCAGCGCCATGGCGGCCGTCGGGGCGCTTGACGTGCATCCCGGCCAGCTCGTGCTCGACCT
>DVLH01000037.1 GCA_018715585.1 Candidatus Aphodomonas merdavium | reverse complement strand
CAAAGAGGCGGGCTAAATATGCGCGTATCCGCTTATATCGGCGCAAAGATTGTGACGGTAATCCCGCGCGGTGCGACGGTAAACGTGCTCTCCTACGGAACGACGTGGAGTTATGTAAACTATCGCGGCTATACGGGCTATGTGATGACCGGTTTCCTTTCCTATACGGGATCGAGCAACCCCGTGGTTTCAACCCGCGCGCTGGTGACGGCAAGCGGTAAGGGGTTGAACCTGCGCAGCTATGCTAGTACGAGCGCTGCGGTGCTCACCGTCATCCCGCCGATGAGCGAAGTGAGCATCCTCAGCCGTGGCGATAGCTGGACGCGCGTGCGCTGGCAAGGATATACCGGCTATGCGATGAGTTCTTATTTAACGTTCTTGCCTGATTAAAATTGAAGGGGGAAATGCCCGCGGCGAAAGCCGCGGGCATTTTTTGCCAAAGGGACTGGCGGCAAGGGAGCTTTTGATGGCTTTTTCGCCGTGCATAGCGGGAACGGCAAAATCCCTAAATGGCGAGGGAAAACGGTAGAAGGATTGCGGGACCAGGCAGAACGAGTGGGCTGGGCTGGATAAACGGATGGCGGAGGGAGGAAAGCGCCTGCCGGGGATGCCGTTTGCATGGAGGAGAAACCGAAAGGCGGGCGGATGTGCAGCGGGCATCCGGGACCCAAACACGCCCCGGTTCCGCCTGCTTCTTTGCGATTGCCCTCTCGAAGGGAACGTTCGATCCGGAACGAACGTGGAGGCGCCGGGATGGGCGGTTTGGTGCGGACTTGGCAGGGGAGAGAAAGCGGACGGCAGAACGTTCCGCCGGACAGGGCGGATGCAAACCGCATGGCGCATGTCTGCGGGGAAGAAGAGCCATTGGGCGCGTGGTGCGGCAGTGAGGCGGAAAGGATTCCTTCGTCGGCTGGCTCCCAAAGGCTATGGCCGCAAAAGGCGCTTTGTTCCTGCGGGCTTATTTCGCACAAACCGTATGGCCTACGCGCGGGGAAGCTGGGAAGCGCCGCGTACAAACTTGACGGGCAAAAACAGGAGCAGCCGCCCGCCCGATGGGAGAAAAGCGCGCTCCCCTTGCCGCCACAATGCCGGCAAGGGGAGCGATTTGTTTGCTTTTTGCAGGGTTTTATTCTTTTTCGCGGATCCCATCGAAAACGCCCATGGCGGCCGCTTCCAACACGGGACGCATGTATTCGTCCACGTCGCCGGGTGTCATGGCCACGGGCATGTTTTGCAGCTTGACGCGCAGCTGCGGGTCTTTGGCCGCGCTGAGGCAGCGCTCGATATGGGCGGAGGAAAACCCCGGCAGCTCGCCGAGCGTTACCGGCGCGCCGATGGCCTGGTTAAACGCCATCATGGCGCGCGCAACCGCACAGGAGAGCGCCCGCCCCTCGAGGCCGGATGGGTCTTGATCCAAAAAGCCGTGCGCTGCGAAGATGGCGCCGACCGTGCGCAGCTGGCGCGCGATGGCGGAGCCGTAAAAGACGGCGTAATAGGGGTTGAGAATGCCGCAGGCCGTTCCGTGCGATGCGATGTCCACGAGCGAAAAGCTGTTGAGATGCGCCCCGCTCGTGCCGCCGGCCATGATGGCGTAACCGCCCAGATCGCTGGCCAGGCCGACCGCCTCGCGGGCTTCCCTGTCGCCCGGGTCCTGCGCCAGCCGCGGGGCGTATTGCGCCAGCAGCGAAATGGCTGTTACCGCGATTTCCTCCTCCAGCGCGTAGCTGCCGCCCTTTGCGCCGCAGAACGATTCAAACGTGTGTGCCAACGTGTCGAGCACACCTTCCCGCGTCAGGGAAGGCGGCGCGCTCAGCGTCGTCTCATAATCGAACACAGCGACAGGTGGAACGATTGCCTCGTCGATGATCAGCTTTTTTTGCCACGTGGCGGGATCGGTCACGTTGGCGTATTTTGTGAGGTGGGCAGCACTGGAGGCAGCCGTCTGTACGGCAAACAACGGCAGCGGCGCGCGCCGCACCTCTAAAATGGCCTGCTTGACAAGGCCGGTGCCGAAATAGGCATCGAGTTCCGGCGTTTTCCATCCAACGGCAGCCAACGCGTTGGCCGCCTTACAGGCATCGATGTTGGAACCGCCGCCGACGGCAACGATCATTTCCGGACGCCTGTGGAGGATATGCGTTTCAATGCGATAAACGTCCTCGCGCGGCGCGTTGGGCCGCGCGCCCTCTACGATGGAGCCGCCCGCAATGCGGATTCCCGCACAGCTAAGCAAGTCTGCCACCGCCTCGGCGACAGGGGTTGCACTTCCGCTTTTGGCAATAATGAGTGCCGTTTTTCCAAGGCGCGCACAGAGCGCGCCAGCCTGCGAAAGGGCGCCCATGCCGAATGCAAAACGGTCGCCTTTCCAGCGGCGCAGAAGGTCGCGCGCTTTCTCCTGATGCGTCATTTGCCTGCATCCTCCTTTTCAAGCGCTGTTCACAGCGGCGGAAGGTCATCTTCCGTAAGGCACATCAGCGCTTCTTTTGTGATTTTTTCCGGCGGTAGGGCGGCCAGGCGGTTTGCCTGCCTGGCGGCCGTTTCCTCAAAAAGGTTGCGCACGCCGCGCGCGTTGCCGAAGCCTTCGCAATCCTCGCGCACGCGCGCGGCTAGCACGCCGCCCAGCTTTGGACGCGCCGCCGGCGCCAGGCAATACCCGCTGGACGTGCAGCGTATCTCAAAGATGGCCAGCAGCTCCTCGATGGAATAATCGGGGAAATGCCAAAAGCGGGTGAAACGGCTTTCAAGGCCGGGGTTCGCGTGGAGAAACGCTTCCATCTGGCGCGGATAGCCTGCGGCGATGACGACCAATTCGTCGCGGTGGTCCTCCATTTGCTTGAGCAGCGTTTCGATGGCTTCCTGCCCGAAGTCGTTTTCGCCGCGGCTGACGAGGGCGTACGCTTCGTCAATAAAGAGCACGCCGCCCAGCGCGGAGCGGATCGCAGCGTCCGTCTTGGCCGCCGTCTGCCCGACATAGCCCGCCACAAGCCCGCCGCGGTCCACCTCGACGAGGACGCCCTTTTGAAGAATGCCGATGCTTTTGAGAATGCGCGCCATCAGCCGTGCGATCATCGTCTTGCCCGTGCCGGGATTTCCGGAGAAAATCATATGCAGCGACAGCTCCGCCTGCGGCAGGCCGTTCCGCGCGCGCATGCGGTTGACAGCAATCCAGTTGACGAGCCCTCGCACCTGTTCCTTGACGGAAGCGAGGCCGATGTATCCGTCGAGCTCCTTGAGCAGATCCTCCAAGCGCTCTGTGGGCTGTTCCTCCCCGCCTGCCTGCGGGGCGCTCTTTGCGGGCGCGTCCGCTTGGCCCTTTGCCGCCTTTGCGCCTGGCGCGCCCCAGAAATCGTCGTATACGCCGCGCATATTCATTTTTGCCATCGATTGGATGTATTCTTCCTGAAGCTGCAAAACTTCCTGCAGGCGTTTTTCCATTGTGGTCCCTCCCTATTGCGCCGGGATGTGCGGCCGATGAAAAAAAGTCTCCGGCACGCCGGCCGGAGCTATTGTTTTTCGAGCATTGCGCGCGCATGCGCGCAGGCGGTTTCCCCTCCGCCAAGCATTTGCGCCACAGCCGCGATACGCTCGGGCATTTCCAGCTCGCGCGCGCTCGTGTGCACGCGCCCGTCGCGCTCGCTCTTTTCCACGAGATACTGTGAGGTGGCGGCCGCGGCGATTTGCGGCAGATGCGTCACGCAGAGGACTTGGCGCTTGCGGGCTACCTCGCGCATTTTTTCGGCGATGGCGACGCCCGTCGCACCGCCGACGCCCGTGTCGATTTCGTCAAAGACGAGCGTGGGCACGCCGTCGTTTTCCGCCTCCACACATTTGAGCGCCAGCATCACGCGGGAAAGCTCGCCGCCGGAGGCGGCCCGCTGTAGCGGCCGAGGCGGTTCGCCTTTGTTTGCGGACAAACGGAATTCCACAGCGTCAATCCCGTCGGCGCTGGGCGGAGCATCCGGCGCAAAGGCGATTTCAAAGAGGGCGGAGCGCATTTTCAGCGCGGCAAGCTCCTGCTGCACCCTTGTTTGGCACTGCGCGGCCAGCGCGCGCCGCGCCTTGCTGAGCGATTTTGCTTCGACAAAAAAAGCGTTCTTTGCCCGTGCTTCGTCTTTTTGGAGCTGCTCGCGCCGCTCTTGGCTGCCGGCGCATTGTTCAAGCTCCTTGCGGACATTTTCGGCAAAGGCAAGCATCTCTGCCGTGGTTGCACCATATTTCCGGCGCAGCTTGTCAATTTGATCAAGCCGTGCTTCCACTTGCTCCAGCTTGCGTGGATCGGCTTCGCACGTCTCGCGCAGGTTGTCTAAATCGCCCAGGAGCGCCTCGAGCGTATAGAGCGACTCGTCCAGCTGCGTGCCAATGTCAGCGATGCGCGGGTCAAAGCGCGCGAGAGAGCCGAGCGCCTTGGAAGCGATGCGCAGCGCATCAAGCGCGCCGGGATACTCCCCGCTTTCATCGCCGCTGAGCGCTGCATAAGCTTCCTCCAGCCCGCGGCGGATGCGCTCGGCATTGCGCATGACGGAACGCTGGCGCGCCAATTCGTCTTCCTCGCCCGCGCGGAGCTTGGCGGCCGTCAGCTCGTCAAATTGGAAGCGAAGCATGTCTTCGCGCCGGGCGCGCTCACGCTCGTCCGTTTCCGCCTGGGAAAGCGCGCGGGCAATGCGGCGCCAAGCGGCATAGCGTTCGCGCACGCGCGCAAGGGAGGCCTGATGCTCTGCATTGCCGAGTGCGTCGAGAAAGCGCAGATGCATGGCAGGATTGAGCAGGCTTTGATGGGCATGTTGGCCATGCAAATCCAGCAAAGAGGCCATGATGGTGCGCAGCTGCGCTACCGTCACGACTTCGCCCGCTACGCGGCAGACGCTGCGGCCGCTTTTGAGGATTTCGCGGCAGACGGAGAGGATGCCGTCCTCCGCCTCCAGCCCCATCTGGTCTAGTTCGGCCTGCACTTGCGGCAGCGCAGAGATATCAAAAAGCGCCTCAACGCGGCCCCGCTCCGCCCCGCCGGCAATGCGGTCGCGATCCGCCCGGCCGCCGAGCACAAAATCAACCGACCCGACGATGATGCTCTTGCCTGCTCCCGTTTCGCCTGTGAGCACGTTCAGCCCGGGATGAAACGCGAGCGTCAGCTGGTCAATGAGCGCAATATCGCGAATGGAAAGCTGCAAAAGCACTTATTTCATCATCCCTTTGAAGCGCTCGGCGACTTCCGGCGCAACCTCAATGCTGCGAAGGATCACGAGAATGGTGTTGTCGCCTGCGAGCGTGCCGACGACCTCTTTCCAGCGCATGGTATCGACCATCTCGGCCGCTGCGTGTGCGCTTCCCGGGAGCGTCTTAATGACAACCTGATTACAGGCATAATCGACACTCTGTACCGTTTCGGCAAACACGCGGCGCAGGCGTTCTGCCAATCCCTGCTCGCTGCGCTCTGCCACGGCATAGCGGTAAGAGCCGTCGTCCCCCATCACTTTGAAAAGGCGCAACTCTTTGATGTCGCGCGAAACGGTGGCCTGCGTCACCTGGAAGCCATGTTTTTTTAGCTCTTCCGCCAACGCCTCCTGCGTTTCAACGGCCTGGTTTTCAACGATTTCCAGGATCATGCGATGTCTTTGCCGTTTCATGGATTTATCCTCCTTTTTATGCAGTGCGTGGTTAAATTCTTCTGCCATCGCGCTGCTTGGCTCATTCGTGTGTTACGTTGCCGCCCCAAAGGGAGAGCTTTCCCCTCAGAAGCGAGAAAAAGCTATCATCATATAACCGGATAAACGGAAGGCGCTCCTGGGCGCGGCGGACAAGAAGGCTTGCACTGCGCATGACGACGCCAGCGTCACCATCCACGGAGAGCATCAGCTCTCCTTCGCCTGAGCGCGGGGAAAACTCCGCCGAAATTTGTGAGGACGCGGAGATGACCATCGGCCTTGCCGAAAATGTATGCGGACAGATAGGGGAAAGGACAATGCATTCCACGTCCGGCGCAACAACAGGACCGCCGGCGGAAAGCGAATAGGCCGTAGAGCCGGTGGGACTGGCGATGACGGCCCCGTCACCGTCAAAGGCAGCAGCGGGCTGGCCGTTGACGAAGATCTCTGCGCGCACAACGCGCTGACAGCTCCCGCGGGAGATGGCAACATCGTTGAGTGCGAGGCAATCAGAAAGCCCCTCGGAAGATACGCGCAGAAGCATCCGCTCGTCCGTGCGGTATTCTCCTCGCGCCAGACGGGCAACGGCCTCTACAACGCCTTCCGGTGCGCATTCTGCCAAAAAGCCCATCGTGCCCAGGTTAACCCCTAGCACAGGAAGCATCCGGCCATGCATCAACCGTAACGCCCGTAGGATGGTGCCGTCCCCTCCCAGCACCGCAACCGCATCGATCTGTTCATCTAGTTGAGTGGCTGCGCCAATGGCGACAGCTTCCATTCCCACATGCCGGCATGCGTCGCA
>DVLH01000312.1 GCA_018715585.1 Candidatus Aphodomonas merdavium | reverse complement strand
GCCGCCACAAGCGCCATCAGCACCACCGCCGTCGCATAGGTCTCTTCAAGATAGAGGCCCTCGCCGGAGATGACATACATATGCACCGACAGCGTCCGGGCGGAATCCAGCAGGCTCCCCGCCGCCTTTGCAACCGTCCCGGCCGTAAAGATGAGCGCCGCCGATTCGCCGACGATGCGCCCCATCGCCAGCAGGACGCCCGAAAGGATGCCCGGGACCGCGCTTGGCAGCACGACGCGAAACACCGTGCGCAGCCGTCCCGCCCCCAGCCCGAAACTTCCCTCGCGATAGCTGTCCGGCACCGCGCGCAGCGCCTCTTCGGCCGTGCGCAGCACGAGCGGCAGCACCATCACCGCAAGCGTCAGCGCTCCCGAAAGGAGCGACAGCCCAAGCCCGATAAACTTCACGAAAAACAGCGCCCCAAACAGCCCGTACACAATCGACGGTATGCCGGAAAGCGTCTCCGCCGTCACGCGCACCACGCCGACAAGGCGGTTGCCGCGCCGCGCGTATTCGCTCAAATACACTGCCGCCCCAATGCCGACGGGCGTGGCGACCAGCAGCGAGAGCGCCGTAACCCAGAGGGTGTTGATCAGCGCCGGCACAAGCGATACGTTTTCCGACGTATACCGCCACGCAAAAAGGCTCGGGGAGAGATGCACGACGCCCTTTAAGAGGATATAGCCGATCACAAACGCAAACGCGAGCGCCGCAAGCAGCGCGGCGCCCCATACCGCCGCAAAGAGGAAAAAGGAATACGGGTCCCGCCGGAATGCCGCCGCCTTTTTCCGCCGCCGTCCGTTCATGCGCGCTCCCTCCTTTTCAGCAGGGAAAAGCAGAGGTTGATGATCAGCACGAAGACAAACAGCACCACAGCCGTGGCGATCAGCGCTTCCCGATGCAGGTCCGTGGAATACCCCATCTCCAGGGCGATGTTTGCCGTCAGCGTCCGAACGCCGTCCGTCAGTTTGCCCGGAATAACCGGCTGATTGCCCGCAACCATCATCACGGCCATCGTCTCGCCGACGGCCCTGCCCACGCCAAGCACAACGCCCGCAAGAATGCCGCTTTTTGCGGCGGGGAGCACCGTATGAAACACGCTGCGCTCATGCGAAGCGCCCAGCGCCAGGCCGCCCTCGTAATAGCTCGCCGGCACGGCGGCAATCGCCGCCTCGGACACGCTGATCACCGTGGGCAAAATCATCAGCCCCAGCAGAAGCGACGCCGTCATCACGCTCATTCCCCTGCCGCCAAACTGCTCCCGCACGAACGGTACCAGCACCACAAGTCCAAAAAAGCCATAGACGACCGACGGAACCCCCGCCATCAGATTTACAACAGGTTTGAACAGCTTATATAGCCAGCGAGGACAAAACCGTGCCAGGAAAACAGCCGTTAAAATGCCTACCGGAACGCCCACAGCCAGCGCGCCCGCTGTCACATAAACGCTGCCGACGATCATGGGGAAAATGCCGAAGAGATTGTTTTCCGGCCGCCACTGCATGCCGAACAGGAAGCGGAACAGGCCGATTTCCGCAATGGCGGGGACGCCGTTGGCCAGCAGAAAGACGCAAATGAGCGCAACGGCGGCGATGGAAACGCACGCCGTCAGGAGAAACACAGCCCGCATCAGGTTTTCTTTGAATCTACTCATGCTCGCGCTCCTTATCAGCGCAGGCTGCGGCTTTCGCCGCAGCCTGCGCCAATTGTCTGTGCGTTATTCGCCCAGCACCTCGTCCCAGCGCGTCAGCTCACCCGTAAAGATTTGCTTGACCTGTTCGCTCTCCAGGGCGTCCAGCGGGCAATCGTTGTTGACGATGACGGCGATGCCATCCATGGCGATGACGACCGGCACAAGGCCCTTTTCCAGCTCGGATTCCTTCAGCTCACGAGAGGCCATGCCGATATCGCACGAACCGTCAATCGCGCTGGTCATACCAGTGGAAGAGTCGCTCTGCTGGAGTTCAATCGTCACATCCGGATTGATCGCCTGGTAGGCTTCCTGGAGCTTCTCCATCACAGGAGAGACAGAGCTGGAGCCAGCGACGACCACTTTGCCCGTAGCAACCGACGGTTCATAGGTCGCAGCATCCTCATCGATAGGGATGTAGCCATTGTCCTTGATCACCTGCTGACCTTGGGCGCTCATGATGTAGTTGATGAAATCCTGTGCCGCTTCGCTCACCTCTGCCTTGGTGGCGATATTGAACGGCCTGGAGATTTTGTACGACCCGTTCTGGATATTTTCCACGCTCGCCTCGACGCCGTCAATCTTCACGGCCTTCACGGTTTCATTCAAGGAACCAAGCGAGATGTAACCGATGGAATAAAGATCGCCCGCCACTGTCGTCATCATCACGGACGTCTTGTCCGTCACGACGGCGTTCTGCGTCGTGTTATCCATCTTTTCGCCGTTTTCGTTTTCGCTCTCGATGCCGAACAGCTCGATAAACGCGCTGCGCGTTCCAGAACCATTTTCACGGGAAATCACGCCGATCTCCTTGCCAGAGTCAAATTCTGCCAATGCCGTGCACGCGCATAGCACCGATGCAAGCGCAAAAGCTACGACCGCAATCAACCTTTTTTTCATTTTCTTTTTCTCCTTTTCATTTTGTTTTTTCCTCGTTACGGCTGTATCGTAGCGCAACAACGTAAAGCCTACCGGCACACAATTGTAAAATGCATGTAAAACATCCGTCCCTCACCCGCGCCGCCTTTCGGCAAAAAAAGTCCCCCTCGCCCTTTCCGGGCGAAGGGGAGATCTTTCAGGCGCGCTATTTCTCCTGCTGTTGCGGCTTGAGCACAACGCGGCGCCGGCACATGCTCGTTCTTCCGCACGCAGGGCATGTCAGCCTCCGCCGCGTAATGGTGTGGTATCCTTTGACGTATGCAGCCATTGTCGGAATGAAAAGCGCCTTGCAGTGCGGGCATTCATAATACCCCGCCTTCGCATCCAGCACGGCGGCCGCTCCAATCCCCACCACTGCCACCGCGACGGCGAGTGCAAGCAATGCAATGCGCACGCCAACGGGAAGCGGCAAATAGGACGCGTTGACGACGAGCGAACAGACCGCCGTGACCGTTACCGCTCCGCAAGCGGCAGAAAGTGCTATTCTTCTTTTGTTCTGTGCGTTTTCTTTCATCAGCTCCATCATGTTTTCCTCCGCTTTTGCACGATAGTCAAGCTCAGAAACCTTCTCTCCTGAAAGCAGGTCGTTGACGGTAATCTGGAGCGCCCCGCACAGGGGCAGCATCAGCGAAACATCCGGGAGGCCTTTGCCGCATTCCCATTTTGAAACCGTCTTGTCGCTGACCAGCAGCAGCCCGGCCAGCTGTCTTTGGGTCATGCTTTGCGCCTTTCTCCGCTCTGCAATGAACCTCCCGATCCGGATTTGATCCATTCGTTTTCCTCCTTCCAGGCGCTAGGATACGGCATATTGATCCCAGATAACACGCATGAAACGTAGAATTCCGCCGCTCTACGCAGCGTTGAGCGGTTTTTCCAGCAAAAAGCCCGCTCCCCTTTACCTCAGGAACGGGCTTTGCGCCGCAGGAAAGCCGCGCTATTCAATTCCCAGCATTGTTTGCAGCTGGAGCGCTGCATCGGCAGGCAAGCGGCCGATGACCGTATAGACCAGCTGAAAGAACCCTTCGCGCACATGAGCGAAAAATGTTTCAAGCTCCGCTGTATCCATTTCCGCAGGGAAGAGGATTTCTGACGCCTCATCCGGGCGGGCAATTGCCTCTTCCTCGGCGGACGTTTTGGCCGTAAGCGTCAGTAATTTTCCGCTGGCATCCTCTGGCCCTTCCAACGATAGGGCGGCCTGCGTGCGCCGCGTATACTCCTTACCGCTGCCGGAGACGGAATCCGTCACCTCCACCAAAATGGCGCGCCCTTCGCGCTCGAGGCGGAATGTAGCGCTCACGCTTTCCTTCGCGCCCGCTGTCCGCGCAAAACGAAGCATTACAACTGTCCCTTGCAACGAGCCATCCACCGTTAGCTCGCCCAATCCGCCATCTTCGGCGAGCGTCCATTCCACGTGCAGCAGATCGCTGCCTAGCGTTACATCTGCCTGGCGCAGCAGTACGTTGCCTTCGGTATCGTAATCGATGCAGATGATCGCGTTACTCTCCTGCGGCAGATGCTCGTCCAGCCAATCCGGCCCACCTTGTACCGCCTCACGTGCAACCTGCAACAACCGTGCGCTTTCCTCGCCCATCACCCCTGCGCTGCCCAGAGCCTGCGGCGACCAAATGGCATCGCTCTGCGTAAGCGCCTGGCAAACAGCCTGCCCCAGTGCAAGCATTTCCTCGCGCGTGACGACCATCATGTTCAGGCGCATGTTCGCAAGCGTCTCCTCCGTCTGCGTCAGCGCACTTTGCTGCCACGCGTCAAACGCTTCCCGCAGCGTGCGCAGCGTCTGAGCGATTTCCGCCGTCGATGCCAAGCAAACCGTCTTTCCCTCAAAAAGATTTGAACGCTCAAACCAGCTGTCCGCAAGGCGCATCCCCGTCCAATCCAGCACGGATGATCCCTGCAAAAGCCAGTCGAACGAGAGAAGCCTGCCCACGCCCTGCCCCGGCCAGGAGGATGCGAACTCCCACTGGGATTGCTCCAACACGCTCTCAAGCGCGTCGTTCAGTCCCTTTTCCAGCAATTTCGCGCCTGCCCACTCGCACGTAACCGTCGTTTTCAGCGTTAGCCCGGCTTCAAGCGCATCGCGCGCGCCGTCGCCCAATGCCGTGGACGCCAAAAATACCAACATGACAGCTAGCACCACCAAGCGCTTAAAAAAGCGGCTTCTGCGCATTCGGTTCCTCCTGTTCATTCGGTGATGGAAATTTCATATTGCAGCGCATTCGGGAGCAAGAAGGCAATGCGCTTGACGGCGCTTTCCCACACATTCCCGAACGCTGTGCGGGCATTTTCCAGTATGCTTTCATCGCCGCCGTCAACGCGCACAACCTCGTTCAGTGCAAACGCGGGCGGTTCGCCCACATCGAGCACATCGAGGGTAAACGCCAGCGTACCATCAAAAAGCAATATCTCGCGCGACTGCACGTCACCCATCAGCGTACCGTTCCATGAAAGCGTCTGCGCATCGCTTGTGGAGAACAGGCTGCTATCCAGCGCGAACGATCCCTCTAGCACCGTTTCCCCGGCGTATTGCACTTTCGCGCTGAGCTCTCCCGTCAGTGCTTCCTCCAGCGCATCCTTTTCATCGAGGCTATAGCGGTTCGTGATATCGCTTTGCAAGCGGATGCTGTATGGCTGTCCGTCGTATTCCCCGCTTGCGCTGACGGAAAGCTGCTGCGCCGCGCCGCCGTTGCCCGAGCAGCTCGTCAAATACGTTGCCGAGAGCGAAACCGTATCGCCCTGAGAGGGTTCATAGCGCAGGCTGTATTTGCGCGTCAGGCGCGTGTTGGAAACGCCACAGCTATACGTATAGGAAACGCCTGCCGAGTGGCCGTTCGTTTGAACCGTCCCGCTCATTTTGGCGGTACGCATCAGATCTCCCTCGCCAAAGGTCACATTCGCCTTGAGATCCTGCGATACCACCGCGCTTTGCGCAAGTACCCGTACTTTTTCGATAAACGCATCTACGCTCTGCTGGCTAATTCCCGGCAAAAAAAGATGCGACTCCTCAAGCCATGTGGCAAACTCATCCGCAATCTCGCGGAATCCCTGCGTGTCAATCTGATAGGTTAGCGCATGGCTCGTCTGGCCCGATCCTGTGCTAAGCCGGTCGTTATCCCACACATACGGCGAGGCAAGCCGCCAGAGCGTCTCCCCGCTATCATATACGGGCGTTAGATAGGGGATTTCCCCCTCGCGCAGCGCATCATAATCAAACAAGAGCAGCAGCGCACCCAGCGTCCCAAACGGCAACGACTGCGCATCCTGTGCCGTCAGCGCCGCGTCCGCGGCAAACCACGTGCCATCCACGTTCAGCCCCGTAAGGCCGTCGGCCGTTTTTTGCTGCAGGCGCAACACGGTTTCCCCGTCCGTTTGCAACGCCAGCGAAAGCGTTCCGCCGCTTTCACCAGCCCAAGTCAGCCCTCCAAGGGAAAGCGCGGATAGCAATATCCGCGCCCCTCCCGAAAGCAAGTCCGTTTCTTCCGGGTCCATCGTTAGTGTCCATTGTACTGCCCTGCCCTGTGAAAGCGCATCTTGCAGGCGTTCAATGCCCCGGCAATAAATCGCCCTCGTCGGTTCATTCGTCTGTGCCAAGGCTGGGGTTGCGAGCAGCGTCAAGCACAACAGGCATGTCAAAAAGCGTAAACGCAACTTTGCCTCCTCATTTGTGCGTATCGGGCGGAAAAATCAGCCGTTCGCCTCGGCGGTCACGTTCTGCGGCGCCCAGGTGGTATCGCCAAATCCCATCGAAGCGATTACGCTGTCAAATGAAGTGATGGACTGCAAGAACGTTTCATTATCATCCGGCGTTGTTAGCGTAATGGCATACGCTTTGCCGTTGCGGTTAAAATACATTTGATACTGCACAACGCGCGCTCCTTCTTCGCCATAGGAGCATACATATTCATGCGCGCTGACGTCCTGGTAGTCAAAGCTGTCCAGCGACGTGGAGGCAAATCCCGGCAGCAGTGCGCTATAAATGTTATCCCAATATGCCTGGTCCGCCGTTTCAAACGTCTCCTGCTCCTGCTCGAGCACCGTCACGGTGATGTTAGGCGTCCCGCTCACAGCGGTTGGCCCCACAAGCGTGATCGCGGCAACGCCCTGCGTCTGAACCACCTGCCAGTCTTCCGGCACCGCCACGGACAGCCCAGAAGGCAGGGAGTAGCGGCCATCTGCCAGCGTTCCCGTCTGTTGGGCGGAGGGCAGGCTTTGTTCATACGCTTCCAACAGCGTGGCGATATCCTCCTGTGAAAGCGCCGGGGAAACTTGCTCCATCAGCGCGCGAAATTCCGTTGCCTGCTCCTGCGTTAGGCTGGAAGCCGCCAGCAAATCCTCCAACGCATCCGCCTGCGCAAACGTCCCGAACATCAACACCGCCAACAATGCGGCGAACCATGCAATCGCTTTCCGTTTCATCGGATCCCTCCTTTTTATCGCATGTAAAAACAGGGCTCTGTGTATTAAACGAGCTTGGGCCTGTTTTCACTCAATTTCTGAAACATTTTTTCCTCGGACGTTCCAAAGCCTACCAGCTGAATATCCCGCAGGGCAAACTGCATGCGCGAATCTGGCTCGCCAAAAAAGTCCACCAGATCCAGCGCCACGCGCAGGTCGTCCAATGACGCCACTTTCCCCGTAAACGTATCTTCCGCCGTCATCACGCTGATCATTTCCCCACGCTCAAGCGCCAGCGCCAACACGCGGCGCAGCAAATCCTCACCCGGGGCAAGGGGGGGATTCAGCAGCGGTGCATAGCTCTCTCCCTCCAAGCGCACAAGCATTTGCAGGCGGATTTCGTAATCATCCCCCATGTAAACCTGTAAAATATCTTCTGTGCGCCGCAACAACCATCCGTCGTGCTGTCCCCAAGGCGTCACGCTCCAAAGGAGCACATGCCGCTGCGTCACCGCTTCCACATAGCCTGCGTTAAACGCGTCGGGATCATCTTGTTCAGTATACAGGGACGCTAAAAGATGCTGCTGGCATGCCATGTAAAGTTGATACAAGCTATACCGGTTGCTCATGTCCCATCATCCTCCAACAGGTGCAGCATACGCCTGCCCAGCACATCCACCGTCAGCATTGCCAGCTGCCCGTCTAACATCGGCACTTCCAGTGCCTGCGGCAGCGCGGGAGAAAGCTTGCTCCTGGCCGCGTTTGCATACGCATAAAACACGCTTCCTCGTACATAACCGAGCGAGAGCTGGTCCAGCGCGCTGTCGCCGGCGAGCGAAAGCGGGCACAGCCCCGCCTCCAAGCCGTATTCGTCTACCCAAGCTTCCAAAAAGCCGATCCCCTTGCGCATACCGCCTTTGAGAACGGGCTCCCCCGTCTGCGTGGGGGCTTCCAGCCGGAACGCATCGCCCAACAGGCGCTTGCGCGTGACGGCAATGGCCAGTGCAGAGGCGTCCAACGCCAGAAAACGGCGGTCCATCTGCGCAGCGACGGCCGGGGCGGTGCCACTGCCGGAAAACAAATCGCAAACCAAATCCCCTGGCCGCGTCGAGCAGGCAATAATCCGCTCCAGCAGCCGCGCCGGCTTTTGCGTGTCATACCCCGTGCGCTGTGGATCCTTCTGCTGTAGGTGGGACACGTCGTCCCACACATCGCCGGGATAGACAAGGTCGTCGTCGTAGTAGCGGTATTCCTTGCCCTGTGATATAATGGCACGGTAAGGACGGCCCATATCATCCACTGCGCGGCGCATATGGTTGCTACGCGCCTGCGCGCGCGGCACGCCCACGGCGGCGATGTTGAAATATGCGCGCGGCGATTTGCGGTAAAAGAGAATGATGTCATGCTTGCGGCTGAAGTGCTGCTCCGAACGGCCCCCGCTTTTGTACGCCCAGATGATCTCGTTCACAAACGCTTTTTCGCCGAAGACCTTGTCCAGCATCAGGCGCACGCGCGCGTGCAGGCGCGAATCGATATGCATGAAAAATGATCCGTCTTTTTTCAAAAGCGCGCGGCTTGTCACGGCGGCCGCTTCGAGCATTTCTATCAGCTGCGCCTCGTCCGTCCACGCATCGCTATAGGCAGGAAGCTGCAACACGGGCTTCCCATCCCGCCAGCCCGCCTCGCCGCAGCGCTGGCGCAGCACAAACTCTTTCCCCGTGTTGAACGGCGGATCCAAATAAACCGTCTGCACCGTTCCTTCAAACCGGTGGACGAGTTCCTCCGCCCGTTGGCGGAAATCCCCCAGCATCAGCGTTCCGCCCGGCCCCTTGCCAAAGAACGTCTCCGTCAGACACGCTGCCGGAAAAAAGCGCATAGAAACACCCCCATAGATACATTTCATTATACATCAGGAGGGTTTAAACTGCAATGACCGCAACGCAGAGGATTCTCAAAGCACGCCAGGCGCTGGCAACTCTCACGCCCTTGAAAATGGACTGCGGCAAACTTTGCGGCGCTGCGTGTTGCCACGGTGACGAAGAAGGCAAAGGCGGCATGGTGCTCTTTCCCGGCGAAGAAGCGCTCTATCCTGCCACAGGGCCGGATCATGCTCTTTTAACGCCTTGTCCCACTTTCCCCGGTCAATTTCTCTATACCTGTGACGGAACATGCCTTCGCAGCGCGCGCCCGCTCGCCTGCCGCATTTTCCCATTGACGCCGCGCATACGCGAAGGAAAGCTGGCCCTTGAAATGGACGTGCGTGCCTGGCCCGTCTGCCCGCTGATGGAACAAGGCCTCCGTGCGCTTTCTCAACCATTTGTCCAAGCCGTCCGCGCAGTGATGGAGGATCTGTTTGCCGACGCCGCCTGCAGGGCCTATTTTGAGGCGCTTTCGCGCCATCTGGACGCATACGAGCACTTTTAAACGCTGCAAAATGAGCTGAAAAACAATACCGCCTGCGCTAGCGCGCAGGCGTAGCCGTGCTTTTGGGGCATGCCGGTTTTGGCGCATGCAAAACCGGCATGCAAGGAAAAGCGCATCTTTTATCCTCTCGCCTTGCGTGCAGCAAGGCCGGACAACGAAACCGGCGCAGCGGCAAAGCGGCAAATCTTTGCCTAGCGCACCCGCATCTCGTCAAAGCGTGAAATATTCAGCAGCACGCCGACTGCCGCCATAAAAATGCTGATGGACGTCCCACCCGCGCTAAAGAAGGGGAGCGGCAGTCCCGTCGTCGGCAGAAGGCCGACCACAACGCCCATATTCAAAAACGCCTGCACGCCAATCATCGCCGTAATGCCCGCCGCAAGCAGGCAGCCAAACCTGTCCGGACAGCGCAGCGCCACGCGCACCCCCGCATAGACGAAGAGCACAAATAGCACCACCACCGCCGCACAGCCGAACAGCCCAAAATCCTCGGCGATGGAGGCGAAGATAAAATCCGACTCCGGATACGGAAGATACGCCGTCTTTTGGCGCCCCTGCCCAAGCCCCATCCCGAAAAGCCCTCCCGAACCGATGGCAATGAGCGATTGCGACAGCTGATAGCCTTCATCGCTCATCTTGGCGAACGGATCGCGGAAGGAAAGAAGGCGTTCGCGCCGGTACGGTGCGCTCCAGGCGTAAAACGCACCGAGCGCCAGCCCACCCACACCAAAAAGCGCCAGATGGACCTTGCGCGCCCCCGCCACTGCCACCATCACAAACGCCACAATCAGGATGCTCCCCGCGGTGGAAAGATTCGGTTGCTGCAAAATCAGCAGAAACATCGCGCCAGGCACGAGCAGCGGAGGCACAATCCCCCACAGTTTGCGGATGCGCGCGCCCTTGTTATCCAGCGCTTTCGCCATAAACACGACCATCGCGAACTTTGCCAGCTCCGAAGGCTGAAAGCTAACCCCCGCGATGCGCAGCCAACGGCGCGAGCCGTTTGCCAAAACGCCGATGCCCGGCACGAGCACCGCCGCCAGCAGCGCCGCGCTGAGCGCCAGCAGCGCCAACACGACCGACGTCTTTTGGAAAAGGTGATAATCAATCCGGCTGAGCACCGCCATTGCCACCGCGCCCAGTGCAATGCCCGCCAACTGTTGGCGCACCTTGGCAAATGCATCGCCGGAGTCTTGAAAGTTGTAATAGCTGGCGCTAAAGAGCGATACAAGCCCCGCCAGCAACAATAAAACTAAAAGAACCAGCACGCGCATATCAATACGCCCACCGGTTCTCTTTTGTGCCCCATTTCTTTCGTTTTTTACGAAAGCTGGATGCATAGTTCTCTCCTATTTTTTATTCCAACTCCAAAACGAGTTGCTTAAACACCCTTCCCCTGTCCTCGTAGTCATGGAACATATCAAAGCTTGCACAGGCAGGCGACAGCAGCACCGCACCGCCCGGTTCCGCCAGCTTTCTGCTCGCGTCAACGGCCTTTTTCAAATCGTACCCGCAGTGCAAAATGCTCTCAAAACCCGCGCGGCGCAATGCCTCGTCGATCTTTTGGGCCGTTTTCCCGATGAGCACGGCATGGTGGATGTTCGGGTTGCACACGATGGTTTCCGCAAGCACGTCAAAAGGCGTATCCTTTTCGCTCCCCCCGAGGATGATCACCGTTGGCACGGTCATCCCCTCCACGCCGCGCATGGTGGCCTCCGGGTTCGTCCCCTTGCTGTCGTTAATCCAGCGCACACCGTCAAGCGTGCGCACAAGCTCCATCCTGTGTTCAACGCCTGCAAACGTGCGCAGCGTATGGCGGATGACGGGCAGCGGCACGCCGCTCTCCGCTGCCATGGCCGATGCAGCCAGCGCATTTTCCAGGTTATGCGGCCCTGGAATGCCAATCTCCTCTACGGCACACAGCGCCTTTCCGCAGACGATCACCTGTCCGTCTAATACATATGCGCCCGCCTTGAGTTTCTGCGTGCGGGAGAAGGGCACCTTGCGCGCGTTCGACGCCTCTGCCGTTGCACAGCAGAACGCATCGTCCGCGTTGTACACCAGAAAATCATGTGCATCCTGCCGGGCAACCATGCGCGCTTTGAGCGCGCCATACGCCTCCATGGTGCCGTGCCGGTTGAGATGGTCAGGCGTCAGATTCGTGAGGATTGCGCCATGCGGATGAAACTGATCCGCCGTCTCCATCTGGAAGCTGGAAACCTCGATCACTACCGTATCGCCCGGCCGCGCCTCCAGCGCCACCTGCGAAAGCGGCACACCGATATTGCCCGCAACAAACGCATTGTGACCCGCATTTTTGAGCATTTCGCTCACAAGCGTCACGGTCGTCGTCTTACCATTTGTCCCGGTGATGGCAAGCTTCGTGCCGTTTGTGTGGCGAAAAGCAAATTCCAACTCGCCCAGCACGGGAATCCCGAGGCGCTTGGCCGTGGTCACCACGGGGGCCTTCAACGTCACGGCCGGGCTGATGACGGCAAAATCGCACGAGGCGACCAGCTGCGCCGCATCCTCCCCCAGGCGAGGCAAACAGCCCATCGCCTGCAATTCGTCCATGCCTTCAATGTCCGTCCTCGTATCGCTCAGCACAGGGGTTGCGCCCAGCGCGCATAGGAGTTTCGCCGCTGCGACGCCACTGCGCGCCATGCCGACGACAAGAACCCTTTTCTGCTTGAGGTTATCGTCCATTCTGCCCTCCCGTTATCTATTGCGTTTCGTTTGGCATTTATGCCTGCACGCCCAGCAGCGCCACAAGGCACAGCAGCACTGTGGCGATCACATAAAGCGAAACGATGCGCGTTTCCGGTACGCCGCACATTTCAAAATGATGGTGTAGCGGAGACATCTTAAAAATCCGTTTGCCGTGCGTCGCTTTAAAGTAGATCCGCTGCATCAGCACGGAAAGAAGCGAAACGGCATACGCACCGCCGATGAGAAGGATCAGCAGCGGCTGGCGCAGCAGCATCGCCACGCCCGCGCACATACCGCCAAGGAACATCGACCCCGTATCGCCCATCATCACCTGTGCCGGATGCAGGTTAAAGCGCAGATAGCCCAGCAGCGCGCCGCACACCGCCGCGCAAAGGATCCCCATGTTGAGCAGGTTGTTCTGCTCGTCCACCGCCGGCGCCGCAGCCGCAAACAGCAGTGCCAGCACCGCAAACGTCGCCATCCCCACGCTTGACACGCCGCCGCAAAGGCCGTCCAACCCATCGAGCAGATTCGCGCCATTCGTGGTGCAAATAATCACAAACATCATCGCCGGCACGTAGAAAAGCCCCATCTCCCAGGTGACGCCAAAGAACGGGATATAGATGGAGGACCCCACCTGGGGATGCATATAGCAATAGACGGAAAACAGCGCGGCGACAACGATCTGCATGCAGATCTTCTGCCACTCGGTCAGGCCCTGGTTATGCTTCATGCGCAGTTTCGTAAAATCATCCGTAAAGCCAATGAGGAGATTGAGCAGCGCAAACGCCGCAAGCGCCAACGCCATATCCGTCTGCCAAGAAAACGCCCCTACGCGCAGCGCAAAGCCCACCACAAGTGCGATGAGCGCAAAGACAAGGCCGCCCATCGTCGGCGTACCCTGTTTGGCCTTGTGCGTCTGCGGCGCGAGCTCATAAACATTCTGGCCCACCTTGAGCTTGCGCAGCTCCCGAATCGCCCACGGCCCCAACGCCAGCGAGGCCGCAAAGGTGATCAGCACCGCCCATACCATCCTTTGCATCGCTCATTCCTCCGTCGTGTGTTCCCTCTTCATTTCCTCAATGAGCTCGGTCACGATTTTCTTTTCGTCAAACGGGCGTTTGACGCCTTTGATCTCCTGGTATGTCTCATGGCCTTTGCCCGCCAGCACAATCACATCGCCCGGCAGTGCCATGGTAAGCGCCTTACGGATGGCTTCGCGCCTGTTTTCAATGACGCAGTACGCCCCACCCGTGGGGCGGATGCCTTCCTCCACCATTTCCAGGATTGCATAGGGATCTTCGCTGCGGGCATTATCGCTCGTGAGGATGCAGAAATCCGCCATTCGCCCGCCAATCGCGCCCATAATGGGCCGCTTCTCGTGGTCTCGGTCGCCACCGCAGCCAAAGAGCGCAATGACGCGGTTCTTTGCAAACTCGCGCACCATGCCCAAAATATTCTCCAGCGCCGCCGGCGCATGGGAATAATCGAGGATCACCTTGTAAGGCGTATCGGTATCAAGCATTTCCGCACGTCCCGGCACGGAGCGGACAGACTGCAACCCGTCGCGAATTTGCTCCATCGTCGCGCCGGCGATCATGCCAAGCGCTGCCGCCGTCATCGCGTTGTAGACGTTGAACATGCCCGTCATTTTTAAATCAACCCGCGTTTCCAGCCCGCCGCGAAGGCGCATGCGGAACGACACGCCCGTCTCTCCGATTTCAATTTCACGCGCGTAAATGTCGCAGTCGGCGCTGATACCAAACGTTACAAGCGGCAGTGTCACGCCTTCCATCATATAGGGCGTCATCACATCATCAGCGTTAAACGCGCAGTTTTTGGTATAATACGGAGAAAAGAGCTTTTTCTTTGCAGCGGCATAGTTTTCCATTGTATGGAAATAATCCAGATGATCCTGGGAAAGGTTTGTAAAGGCAACGCCTTCAAAAACGATGCCGTCCAGCCGGTGCATGTCCAGCGCATGGGCAGACGCTTCCATCACGACAGCCTGAACGCCCCTGTCCACCATCTCACGCAGCACCTGGTGCAGATCGAGCGGGTCGGGCGTGGTAAGCGTGGATTTGAGCACCTCATCGCCAATCATGTTGCCAATCGTGCCGATCAACCCACATTTTAGGCCCGTCTTTTCCAGCACAGCTTTTGCTAGATAGGTCGTTGTCGTCTTTCCCTTCGTCCCTGTCACCGCGAACATGCGCAGCGATGACGCAGGATTGCCGTAAAACGCCGCGGCGATATAGGCCATTGCTACGCGGATGTTATGTACCTGGACCTGCGGCAGCTCCACTTCCGGCAGCAACTTTTCCACCGCCAACGCTACGGCGCCGCCCTCTGCTGCCTTTTTTGCAAATTTATTTCCGTCGAAATTTGCACCGGAAATGCAAAAAAACAGGCTGCCGCAAAGGTCGGCTGTTCTGCGCGTATCCGCACATAGCGACCGGATTTCAACATCCACATCGCCGCAAACGCCAATCAGGTTCGGGGCAGCCGCCGCAAGTTCACGAAGTTTCATTCCGTACCTCCCAAAGCAAAGGCGCTCTCGCGCCCAAAAAAGTATTTCTCCGCACCGCCCTCATGGGCAGCAACGCGCTATCGCGCCGCAAATTGTACCACAACTGTGCTGCCTGGCGCAACAAAAGCCCCTGCCGCCGGCGATTGGGACTGCGCCAGACCGCTTCCCTCTACCGACAACACCAGTTTGCGGGCAAAGAGCAACCGGTTCGCCTCAGCAATGCTCATTCCGCTGACATCCGGCACGGACACAAACTCCTGTGCCTGCGGCGCGTCCTCATCGGAAACGTACAGCATTACGATGGAGCCTTCCGCCATTTCCGCCCCGCCCTCGGGGAGCTGGCGCAGCACACGCTGCGAGTCACCGTCGGTGACATAGCGCAAGCCGGCTTCTTCCAACGCTTTTGCCGCATCTTCCAGCGCCATACCGGCAACGTCCGGCACGGAGACGTTTTGCGCACTTTCCGTTTCCGTCGGCGCAATGCCAAGCGCCTGGAGCGATTCGCTCAGAATCTGCGCCGCAAACGGTGCAGCCGTCGTGCTACCATAGTCAACGGGCACCTGCGCTTCATCCACAATGACTAGCACGGCCAAGCGCGGATCTTCCACCGGTGCGAAGCCAAAGAACGATCCGATATGCACATCATGCACCACTTTGCCGTCCTTATACACCTGCGCCGTACCTGTTTTGCCGCCCACGCGGTATCCCGATACCGCGCCGTTAGCCCCGCCCCCCTCGGCCACGACAGCTTCTAACAAGCTGCGCATTGTGGCGCTCGTCTCCTCGCTGATGGGCTGGGATACCACTTTGGGAGCGGTATGCTGCAACACCGTGCCATCCTGAGCGATGATATCTTCCACCAGGTAGGGCTGCATGAGCCGGCCGCCGTTGATAACAGCGCAGGCCGCCGTGAGCAGCTGCACCGGCGTGACGGCGACGCTCTGTCCAAAGCCGATGCGTGCCAGATCCACGTTCTTGACATACCTGCGAGCGATTAACAGGCCCGCGCTTTCCCCCGGAAGATCTATGCCCGTCTTAGTACCCAGGCCAAACGCGCTGAGATACTGGTACATTCGCTCCACGCCCAGGCGCAAAGCAAGCTCTGTGAACACCGGGTTGCACGAGTTCATCAGCCCCTCACGCATTGTCTCCGCCCCGTGCGAATTCTTCCAACAACGGATCCTATCCCCGTCCACAATAATGGAGCCCGAACAGTAGAACCCTTCCTCCGGGGTGGTCACGCCCTCGTTGAGGGCGGCCGCAGCCGTAATGATTTTAAACGTAGAACCTGGTTCATATACATCGCTGATAGCCTGAATGCGCATGCCATCTTGCAGGGCCGTTAAATCACTGCGCGGTGGGTCGTTAAGATCCATCGACGGTTGAATGGCCATGGCGAGGATTTTGCCGGTGTCTGGCTCCATCACTAGCGCCATAACGCGCTGGGCGTTGTTGACTGCCAAGCATTCGCGCATAGCGCGCTCGGCAATGGCCTGAATGGCGCCGTTAACCGTCAGCACAACGTCTGCGCCGGGGGTGGCTGGAACATACTCGCTCTTGCCATCGGCAAGCGCGCGCGATTTTGCGTCCACCTCAGTAATAATCCTACCGGGCGTTCCGGCAAGATAGGCATCATATTGCCGCTCCAAGCCCGACTGCCCTTCCCCGTCGATGTTTGTTAGCCCCAACACATGCGAAAGCGATGTGCCAGAAGGATAAAAGCGGACGCTATCCTGTTCAAACGTCACGCCGCGCAGTGCGTCCGGCATTTCATCGGCAAGATCCCGAATGGCGTCCACCACATCGCGTGTCACCTGCCGTTTGAGCGTCACGCTCGCATAGGCGGTGTTTTTCAGCTTCGTCAGCACGTCCTCCCGCTCAAGGTTCAAAAGCGGGCAGAGCAGGTCACAAAGGCGCTCGCCGTCCGTCACAAGACGTGGGGACACGGCGACGATATACGCCGTCGCGTTATGGGCGAGAATGCCGCCGTTTGCATCCAGGATGGAGCCGCGTTCCGCCGTTACGGCGCCCGTACGCGTCCACTGCGCCTCGCCGCGCTTGACGAGTTCTTCCGCATCAACAATTGAAAGCCTGCCTACGCGCACAATCACACTGAAAAAAAGTACCGTGATGACCGCCGCAAGCCATATCAATCGCTTTCGTACAATCATCCCGGGCGTGGGCAAGCCTACATCCCTCCTTGGCCGGAATATTTTTGCTATAAACCAATCATATGCAAAAGAAGTCCAAAAAACCCGTCCTTCACCAATCCTGTGCCGGAAGTTTTTTGCACGACCGTTTCCGCCGTATCCGTCTGTCCGCTCTCCTCCCTCGAGGCCACAGCCACGGGCGCAACGGTATAGATCACATCCTCCGTCGCCTGTTTCATGCCCAGCGAATTGATTGCGATCGTCTGAATGCGCATATCGTCTGCCTTTTCGGCAATTTGTACTTCCAGCGCTTCATTCGTCTGCGTCACGCGCGCCAGCTCTTCACGGATACGGTAAATCTGTTTCGTGGTGCTGGAAATGGCCACGCACCGCCCTAAATACGCCATGCTAAGCGCAAAAAGCAGCGCCGCCACGCCAAAGACGACGACCCACACGGGAAGCCGCAGCCTCGCCTTGGCAGCATATCTGCTGCCAAGGCGCCCCTCCTGCGCTTCCCGTGCGCCGTAATGGGCGCCGCTTTTTAGGTTGCCGTCCAGGGCAATCGTATTGTCTGCGCCGAAAGCGTACACCTTTGCGTAGTTTCCCCTCTTGTTTTCTGACACGGTCTACGCCCTCCCCTCTTGGCTCAAACAAGCCGACCGCCCTCGTGGCCCTTCCTGCATTAATAGGTTTCGTTGACATGGCGCCGCAACGCCGCAAAGTTTGCGCGGGCCTGTCTCGCTTTTTCGGCAAACGCTTCGCTATCCCAAAGCTCGATATGGTCGCGCATGCCCACAAACGTCAAATCCCGTCCAATACCAGCGGCCTCGCGCAGGTTGGCTGGAATGAGCACCCTTCCTTGCGCGTCCATGTCCAGGTCCGTCGTTGCATTTGCCATGATATACCGCACATAAGCCATGCCCTCGTCGTCCGTATCGCGCACGCGCGAGAGCTGCTCGTTGACGGCGTCCCATTTTGCTTGCGGGTAGAGTGCCAGCGCGTCGATGCTGCTATTGAGCGCCACGGTAAAACCGCTGCCCAGCAGTTCGCGAAAGCTTGCGGGAATGATCACACGCCCTTTGCCGTCCAGGCTGTGCGAAAACGTTCCGGCAAAGACATGCGCCACTTTCTTCCCTCCCCCCACATAATGGGCTCTTTCCTCCACTCCTTTCCTTTATACACCACTTTATTCCCCATTTCAAGGGGCTTGACCGAAATTCCCGCAGGAAAAAACGGTCGAATTATTACGCAAAAATGCCTCATTTTTGCACGTTTTAGAAATAAAGTTTCATTTTTTCTCTATCTCCTGCTGGATGAGCTGTATTGACGTCGTACATCTTGTGGTTGATGCGCAGGCAAAACCGATTTTGCGTTTTTTTCTGCATCTCATCCGGCAAAAGCG
>DVLH01000311.1 GCA_018715585.1 Candidatus Aphodomonas merdavium | reverse complement strand
TCTCCTCTTGTGCCTCCCATTCAAATTGCATTCGATGTTTCCTTGGAGGGTACATGCCATGAAAAACGCAGGAACGCATTGATGGGATTTTCCTACAGGAAACAGGCGCGCCCCATTTTCTCATGAATGTGTCCCGTTTTTCGACTTTTCCCTCAAATTTAAAAGCCAGCAGCGTCCTTTGCGGCAAAGCAAATGCAGCTTCTCCTCCCGCTTCTATCCTCTTATCCTTTTTTTGCTTCCTCTCCCCTAGGCAAACAATTCCTCTCCGTTGCAAAACGATTTTTTGCAGCTACAACGGATGGGTCACTTTGCGCTAAGCGAGCGCATACGGGCGCATGTCTAAAAGCACCCTCCCAGTGATTGTGCAAGCGCGTTAAAAGGCAACTGGCGGAACCTGTTTTTCATTTTCTGCCTCGTGTCGCTGTCCGCCGTTTTCTCCGTGCTTTTCTTCTTGAACATATACAGCAGAGGGCTTTATCGCCCGGGATACTTGACCGTTACTCCCATCAGCAACGATATTCCAGAATCAAAAAAACGGCGGGAAACCGCTTTCCCGCCGTTTTTTTGATGCCCGTAAAAAGCAAAGCTCACAGCAACAACAGCCACCAACTGGATTGTTAGCAGCAGAAATAATACCCTCTTCCGCCACACAGGTTGCACAGCAGGCTTGCCAGGCAAAGCCCCGTGCAAATGCGGCTTTCTGCCGGCGAACCATAGCTGCTGCCGCGCTGCTGATAGGTGCTTGAGCCATTTTGCAGCTCCTGTAACAGCCGGCGGTATTCAAAGTTATTTGGATCCATCTGCACGGCTTTGCGCGCATATTCCAGCGCAGTGATGCGGTTCCCAAGGCCATATTTCGCCTGCGCGCTGGCATAATACCACCCAGCAGTGCGGTTTTGAATGCCGGCCAGGACGTTTTCCGCATCGCGATAGTAGCCATTATTGATATAGTTCATCGCAGCGCGCAGCTGTGGATCGCTCTCCTGGGTACGCCGCTGCTGTTGGCCGCCCGTGAACGTTCGGAACCACTCGTCAAAATCGCCGAACCCACCATAATATCCGCCGCCCGTCCCGCCATAGCCGCCAGACTGGCCGTATCCTTGCTGGCCATAGCCTTGCTGCCCATACTGGGACTGCGCGTTGTTGCCGTTGCGATCGCGCTTCATCAGGATATCATAGGCCTCGTTGATCTCCGCCATTTTCTTTTCAGCTGAGGCGGAACCGTTGTTCAGGTCCGGATGATACCGCTTGGCTAGCTTTTTATAGGCAGCCTTGATCTCATCGTCGCTCGCGCCGTGCGGTACGCCCAGCACGCTGTAGGGATCATTGACCATCCAGCTTCTCCTTTCCCGCCTTCATCGCCTTTTGGCGGATGCATTCGTATTTTGTCCAAATTCCCGAATAAAGCGTATTCCGCAAAATCCCGGCATCGTCCACCAGCGGCAGCGTTTCAAACGCGGCGGCGCACTGTGCGGCCGTCATCGTCAGCATATCGCGGCAGCTTTCTTCAAAGTCCGGATCGCCTTTGCGCCGTTGAAGCGGGTTAAACGCGCCGCGCTTTGCGTCGCGTTCCAGGTCCTCATAGGCGTCCATTAGATAAATAAACGCGCCAAGCGCGTGAGCCATTGCGCGCAGCGAATCGCTCCAGCGGTCCTCCTGCCAGACAAAAACCTCCGCAAGCATATCGCCCGTGCAGCTGCAAAGCGCGTCCAGATCATCGCAGTTTTCTTTTTCCAGCGTGCAAAGGCGCTCCATCGCATCGCCAATGGCGTTGCACTGGCGCGGCCAGCGCTCCTGTACCTGGGCATACCCGCGCGCCAGCAGCTTTTGCATGCCAAGGCCCGGCAGGCTTCGTTCATCCCGCCAGCTGTCCAGGCATTTGTGGCGGAAAAGAGCAATGTCCATATCCGCCCCGTAATCGATAGCGGCGTTGGAAAACGCAACATGCCGTTGCTTGGGATGGACGGCGCAGCGCACGGTGCGCTCCCCCGTCTCCGGCTCATAGAGCGAAGAGAGCAGGATGGCCAAGAAGGCCATATCGAAGCTCAGCGTCAGCTGGCCGGAAAACCCGTAGCGAGATTTGAGCGTGCGGCACAAGCCGCAGTAGAACCCGCGCAAGCGGCTGTGCTCCTCTTTCGACAAATGTGCCTCATTCGCCAGCACATAGCCAAACACCTCGCTTCACGCTCCTTTCGCCTGCCGCTTCTTCCCCCGTGTCCATCAACCCTTGACGATTGCCGCCACGATCACAAGCTCCTCGTCTCCCGTATTTTCTACGCTGTGCCGGTGGCCGCTCGCAGTCGTCATCGAATCGCCCGCACGCACGGGAACGGCCACGCCATCGTCCATTACGACGCCTTCCCCCTGCACAAAGTAAAACATTTCCGCCTCACCCTCGTGCGGATGTTCGCCGATGGAGCAGCCCGGCGCCAGGCGCAGCACGCCAAAGAGCCGGCAATTCTGCGGCAGCAGCGCCTTTTCAAGGTTTGTAATCTGTACGCTTCCCTTGCCGCCGCGCATGCTTTCGCGCGTTTCTACGCTGTGTTCTCCCTGCCGGTATACCATAGTATCATCCCCTTCTTTTTGGATGGTAGCCCAATTTCATGAACATATCATGAACCGACTAAAAATTCCGCTCATAAATCAGCCGCAAGCCTTTGAGCGTGAGCAGGCCATCGAAGACGTTAATCTCCTTGGCATCCGGCTCCAGCAGGCGGGCCAGCCCGCCCGTGGCGATCACGCGCGCATCCGGGCAGCCAATTTCCTCTTTCATTTTCCGGACGATGTTCTCCACCAGGCCGACGTAGCCATAATAAAACCCGGCCTGCATGTT
>DVLH01000310.1 GCA_018715585.1 Candidatus Aphodomonas merdavium | reverse complement strand
GATGAAAAGTGATGGGCTCTGTATTTTACCAAAAGAACTGCTGAGGGCTTGGCCATGACTGTCGAAAAATACCGCAACACTTCGGGTACAAAAATTTTCTTTTCGTATTTTTATCCCCACCGCAAGCTGTTCATTCTTGACATGGTGTGCGCGTTCTTCGTCGCATCGGTCGATTTGGCCTATCCGCTTTTGACCCGCGTGGCGCTGAATTCCCTGCTTCCTCGCAGCGCCTACGCGGCTTTTTTTGCGCTTATGGTGGCGCTGCTGGGCGCGTATATTCTGCGCTCGCTGCTGCAATACGTCATCACCTATTGGGGCCATACATTTGGCATCCGCGTGGAAGCGGATATCCGGCGCGACTTGTTTGCCCACCTAGAGGAGCTCTCCTTTGATTACTACGATAAAAACCGCACTGGGCAGTTGATGAGCCGCCTGACGAACGACCTGTTTGAAATCACGGAACTTGCCCACCACGGGCCGGAGGATGTGTTTATTTCCTCGGTAACGATCATCGGCGCGCTGGTGATGATGTACCATATGGAATGGCGCCTGGCGCTGGTCATTACGGTCATTCTGCCCCTTGCGGCAGGGCTGGTTATCTACCGCCGGCGGGATATGGTTCGCACCTCCCATGCCGTCAAATCCCGCCAGGCAGGCATCAACGCCGAGATTGAATCCAGCCTCTCGGGCATCCGCGTAGCCAAAGCTTTCGCCAATGAGACGGGTGAAATTGCCAAATTTGGCAAAGCGAATGAATCGTATAAGCTCTCCAAGCGCGATTATTTCATGGTAATGGGCAAATTCATGGCGACGATGGAGCTTTCGCTGAGTACGCTGTCCGTCGCCGTCATCGGCGTGGGCGGCCTGTTGATCATGAAAGGATACATGGATTACGTCGATCTCATTGCGTTTTCCCTCTATATTAGCTCGTTCACATCGCCCATCCGCAAGCTCACCAACTTTAGCGAAATGTTTGCCAACGGCACGGCGGGTTTCTCCCGCTTCCTGGAAATCATGCGCACCGAGCCCACATTGCAAGATGCGCCTGACGCCATCGAGATTAAAAACGCCCGGGGCGAAATTACGCTTGAAAACGTCCATTTTTCATATAAGCAAAACCGCGAGGTGCTCGATGGCGTTTCCTTAAACGTGCATCCGGGCGAAAAGATCGGCGTGGTAGGCTCTTCCGGCAGCGGCAAGAGTACGCTCTGCCAGCTCATCCCGCGCTTTTACGACGTGGACAGCGGCCGCGTGCTGCTCGACGGGTTTGACGTGCGTTCGCTGACGCAGCGCTCGCTACGCAACCAGATCGGCATCGTACAGCAGGATGTATTCCTTTTCGCCTCTTCCATCCGCGAAAACATCCGATACGGCCGTCCCCAGGCTACGGACCAGGAAGTTGAAGAAGCTGCGCGCCGTGCGGAGATTTACGACGATATCCTCGCCATGCCCGACGGATTTGACACCTGGGTGGGCGAGCGCGGCGTGCTGCTCTCCGGCGGGCAAAAGCAACGCGTGGCCATCGCGCGTATTTTCCTGAAAAACCCGCCCGTTTTGATCCTCGACGAAGCTACCTCCTCGCTGGATACCGTCACGGAAGCGCGCATCCAACATTCCTTTGACGAGTTGGCCCAGGGCCGCACCTGCTTGATCATCGCCCATCGTCTTTCCACCATCCGCAACGCTAACCGCATTCTCGTGCTGGAAAACGGGCGCATCTGCGAGCAAGGCACGCATGAGGAGCTTCTGGCGCTCGGCGGCGAATACGCCCGCCTATACAACACGCAGGCCGCGCTGAACCGCATGTAAACGGCGAACGCCGTAAAAACAAAGCCCTCTATAATAGAGGGCTTTGTTTTTCGCAAAAGCCGCCGTAGCCGGCTTTTTGCGCCGAAATACCGCAAGCGCAGGGGACCTTTGGCATGCCATAGGCCTACGAAGCCAGCGCCCATGCCGCCAGGCTTTGCTTGGAAGGCAGCCCCGCCGCTCCCCCGAAACGTTTTTTGACGAGCAGCCCCGGCCCCTTTTGCAAAAGAATCGCTTCCTCCCCCGCTTTTTTAAGCGACGAAAAGGGACGGCTGCATGCCGTCCCCCGCAAATTTTTTGTCTTTTGCTCGCCGTATTCAGCGCGCCTTTACACCAACTGTTCGGAATCGTTTTCAATGGAAACTTCATCCACGCTGCGAATGGCCCAGCGCGCGAACACGAGCTTCACCTTGTCCGCGCCCACGGCGATGGTAACGTTGTCGTCCTTGATACCGACAATCGTGCCATGAATGCCGCCAATGGTGGTGATGCGATCGTTCACCTTCAACGCAGCTAGCATATCCTTCACCTTTTTGTCTTTTTTGCGCTGCGGACGGATCAGCAGAAAGTAAAACACGACGACGATCAGCACCATCGGCAGGAACGCGGAGACCATCGAAAGCGCGCCGGCCTCGGCAGTCGTGGCAGTCGTGGCGGTCGTACCGGCGCCGGCGTCTTCCGCAAGCGCAGCAGAAAAGGCAAAAAGCTTTGTCAAATCCATTCTAACTATCCCTCCTGATTTTTACCGTCATATTATACCCTCTTCTCCAGATGGATTGCAACGTGGAATTATGAAGAAACTATTAAACTTTGCCCTCCGGACGGCTAGAACGTGCGGCTCATATCATAGCGCGCATAGAATTCATCGCGCAACGCCCAAAGTGTACCCTTAGCAACCGCCTCGCGCACGCGCTCCATCAGCCGCAAAAGGAAGCGAAGGTTGTGAACGCTGCAAAGATGCGCTCCCAGGATCTCTTCCGCCTTAAAGAGGTGGCGCAGATAGGCACGGGAATAATTCCGGCAGGTATAGCAGTCGCATTCCGGATCGATGGGATCAAAATCATGCGTATAGCGCGCATTGCGCAGTACCATGCGGCCGTTGGGCGTAAAGACGGTGCCGTTTCGCGCAATCCGCGTGGCCAGCACGCAATCGAACATGTCCACGCCGCGCAGCGTCCCTTCAATGAGACAATCCGGCGACCCGACGCCCATCAAATAGCGCGGCCTATCTGCCGGCAGCTCCGGCGTCGTCTGCTCAAGCAGGTCGTACATCTGTTCCTTCGGCTCGCCCACGGAGAGCCCACCGATGCCGTAGCCGGGGAAATCCATCTCCGCAAGCGAACGTGCGCTTTCACGCCGCAAATCGGCTTCAAACGCCCCTTGAACGATGCCAAACAGCGCTTGTTCCTCCGGGCGGGCGTGCGCGCGCTTACACCGCTGCGCCCAGCGCAGCGAGCGGCGCATCGCCTCCTCCGCCGTCTTGCGATCGCACGGATACGCCGAGCAGACGTCCAGCTGCATGATGATATCCGCCCCCAGCGCATTCTCAATCCCCATGACCGTCTCGGGCGAAAACAGATGGCGCGACCCGTCGATATGCGAGCGGAACGCCGCGCCTTCCTCCGTGATCTTGCGAAGGGCCGCAAGTGAAAACACCTGAAAACCGCCACTATCGGTGAGGATGGGCCTATCCCAATGCATAAACCGGTGCAGGCCGCCCGCCTCGCGCACGAGCTCCTCGCCCGGCCGCAGATGGAGGTGGTAGGTATTGGAGAGGATGATCTGCGCGCCGCAGGCCTTGACATCCTCGGGCGTCATCGCCTTGACGGTAGCCTGGGTCCCCACCGGCATATAGCACGGTGTCTGGATGTCCCCGTGAGGCGTATGTACGACGCCCAAGCGCGCCATTGAAGTCGCGTCGGTCTTCAACAGTTCAAAAGAGAAATGCTTGTCCATATTCATACTCCGTTTCAAGATGCGCCAGTATAGCATTTTTCTCAAAAGAAATGCAAGTTCCTCACTTTCCCTCTAGACAGACCGTTTTTAATAATTTATAATAACTCTGTAATGTGTGCGAAGCAAGATCGCAATTTTTGAAACAATTACGGGAGAGGTGTACCATGGACAAGAACAAACGGTCCCGCAAGCCATATGCGGAAGAAGTATATGCACGTCCTTCCGCTGCGAGATCATACTCCGACCCCGAGCGGGATCCGGCCACATCCGAAGGCTATGGATATGATGAACCGCTGGATCCGCCCCCTGTCCGGAGGCAGCGCAGAGGAGGCGGCTGCGGCCCTAAGTTGCTGCTGAACATCCTCATTGTTTTGGTTGTGTTGATGGTTGTGTTCCTCGCGGTTGACAGGTTGTTCCTGAGCCCCGTCGTCAACGAGCCTCCCACACCTGTGGAGACAATCGCTGTAGTGGAGACGGCCACGCCGACGCCCAACCCAACCGTCACAACGACCCCGCCACCGGTTGCGGTAAACACGCCGGCTCCGACGCCAACCATTACACCGTCGCCCAGCCCAACCGCAACGCCGACCCCCACGCCCACGGCTACGCCGACCGCGGCGCCGACGGCCACGCCGACGCCTAGCCCGACCGCAACGCCGACCCCCGCACCGACCACGCCGACAACCGGCACCGTCACGATCACCTACACCAGCTCCGTCAAAATCCGCCAGGGCCCGAGCACCGATTATGAAGTGGTCGGCATTGCTGAAAAAGGCAAGACGTACACCTGCACGGACATCGCAGATACCGGCTGGTACCAGGTGCGGACGAAGGAAGGCATTGTCGGTTACATTTCCCCGAAGATGTGCAAGTTCACGCCGGGCGAAATCGACGAGAGCGGAACGGCTACGCTTTCCGAGGACAATGCAGACATGGTAATCCCCTCGGGCACTTCCGCCACCGTCAACGCCGACCA
>DVLH01000309.1 GCA_018715585.1 Candidatus Aphodomonas merdavium | reverse complement strand
TTCACCTCCGGGCGCCCCTTTTCCCCTTGCCTTGACAAAGGGTTTTTGCACCTTTTATAATGAGTCGATATTTCCCATCAAGTTGGAGGAAAGCGGATGAAGCAATGCATGGATGCTGCGAACCTGCACCGCCGGTTGAAGAAGATCATCGGCCAGGTGCAGGCAATCGACAGGATGGTTGACGAAGATATCCCCTGCGAAGATGTGCTCTCGCAGATTAATGCAGCCAAGTCCGCGTTGAACAAAGTAGGCCAGGTGGTGCTGGAAGGTCATATCCGCCACTGCGTCCGCGATGGGATTGAGCACGGCGACGCCGAAAAAACGCTCGACAGCTTCACAAAAGCCGTAGAGCGCTTCGCCAACATGCAATAAACGGCAAAAGGCCGTCCCCTTTTCAATCCCCGGCTGCTAATGAAATGGCCTTGTTTGCCCGGGAATATAAAAAATAGCCTAACCGGTTTGGAAAGCGGCCCATACGGCCGCTTTCCTGTTTTTTGTTTTTCGCTCTAGGCGGCCACCTGCCACCCCAAAGGGATAAACCAGCGCTCGTTCTCTGCGCTCAAAAGCGCTGGCCATGCGCCGCAACGCGAGCGCAACCGTATCAGCGCCCGAAAAGCATTTTCACAGAGAACCCCTCTTCCCCGCGCCCGCCACACAAAAGGACGCACAGGCTGCCAAACGAAGCGCAGACATGCACGCGGCAAAACGCAAAAGGCAAACACAGCCTGTTCGTGCGCTAAAAAGCGTCCGGCGGCATGATGGAAACCCATGCCAGCAGCGCAAACCGGCTGCACCCGTCGGCAGCAAATCCGGCAGGTAGGGAACCTGTTCGGCACAAAACGCTATCAGCACATGCCGGATGTTTTTTCATCCAGGAGGACAGCCAAGAACTTTTCCTCATCCAAGGCTTTCACAACCGGACACGCCGTTCATTTCCGCCATTTGAGCAACAACGCAGAGTTTACGATGACAGCTACCGATCCCGCATTGTGCACGAGTGCGCCGACGACCGGGTTGAGCACCCCCGTGATAGCAAGCGCGATGGAAAGAAAGTTAAGCGCCATGGAAAACGTCAGGTTGAGCCGGATCGTCGTCATCATCCGCCGGGAAAGTGCCAATAGGTGCGGTAGCTCCTTCACCTCGTCATCGACGAGCGCAATATCGGCCGCGTCCACAGCGATGTCGCTTCCAACGCCGCCCATCGCAATACCCACATCCGCCTTCTTCAGCGCCGGAGCGTCGTTGACGCCGTCGCCAATCATGCATACAGCTTCGCCGCGCTGCTGAAAATCGCCGATGTGCTTAAGCTTGTCTTCCGGCAAACAACGGGCAAAGACCTGGCGGATGTTCAGCTGCCGTGCAATCGTCCCAGCGGCATGCTCGCTGTCGCCCGTCAGCAACACGGGCTCAATCCCCAGCGCGTACAGGCGGCGAACCATTTCGCCGCTTTCCTCCCGCAACGTGTCGGCAAGCGCCAGATAACCGGCCAGCTCCCCTCCCACGGCAAGGAAAATCACCGTGCTCCCCTGGGCAACCAGCGTCTCCGTCTCCTCCAGCAGGCGCTCGTCCAGCGCTACGCCGTTCTCGCGAAGCAGCTTCCCGTTCCCCGCCAGCACGGCGGCGCCCTCTACCACGGCCGAAACGCCTTTTCCCGGCGTCACCACAAAATCCCGGCACGCGCTAGGCGCTTTCCCAAACGCCTGCCGGTAGCCGCGCACTACCGCCTTTCCCAGCGGATGCTCCGAAAGCTGCTCGGCCGCCGCCGCAAGCGCATAGACCTCCTCCCGTTCGTAAGCGGAAACGCTCCGCACCTGCGTCACCTTGGGCATGCCGTACGTCAGCGTCCCCGTCTTGTCAAACGTCACCTTTACCGCCTTGGAGAGCCGCTCCAACGCATCCCCTTCGCGAACGAGGAAGCCGTGCTTTGTCGCATTCCCAATCGCCGCCATGATCGCCGTCGGCGTGGCCAGCACGAGCGCGCAAGGGCAGAACACCACCAGGATCGTCACCGCCCGGATCATCTCGCCCGTAACCGCCCATGTCACCGCTGCCGCCGTCAATGCGATGAGCACAATCCACGTCGCCCACCGGTCGGCCAGGCCGACGATTTTCGCCTTGCCCGCGTCGGCGGATTGTACCAGGCGGATCATCCGCTGGATGGAGCTATCCTCGCCCACCTTCGCCGCCCGCATTTCAAACGCGCCAAACTGGTTCACCGTCCCGCTGAGCACCTCGTCCCCCGCTGCCTTATCCACGGGCAGCGATTCCCCTGTCATTACCGCCTGGTTGATGGACGTCTGGCCCGAGAGAATTACCCCGTCCACGGGCACGGTCTCTCCCGGCAACACGCGCACGACATCCCCAATTTGCACCCCTTCGGCAGGGATGACCCTTTCCCCTTCCGCCGTAAGCACGCGCGCCGTCCTTGGTGTCAGGTGTACGAGCTTTTCAATGCCCGCCCGCGCTTTGGCCACGGTCAAATCCTCCAGCAGGGCGCCCAGCTGCATGATAAACGCTACCTCGCCCGCTGCAAAGTCCTCCCCGATCATCACCGACGCAATCAGCGCCAGGGACACAAGCACATCCGCCTTGATATCAAACGCCGTCACAAGGCCGATCACGGCTTCCAGCACAATGGGCACGCCGCACAGGAGAATGGCAACCCACGCCGCGTCGAACGGCAGCGGGATCAGGTCAAAAATGCTGATCACCAGCGATACGCCGGAAATGGCCAGCAGCACAATTTCCTTTTTGGTCCCGCCCATTGCCAATAGGCGTTCGATTTTTTCGATGCATTTCTTCATACGCGCCCTCCCGAATATACCTATAGGGGTATGTGCATATTCTATCTTCCATCCCCCGTTCCTGTCAAGAAAAAAAGCGTGGGAAAACCGCGCACAATTCTTGGAACGATCCTGTATTCCCTTTGGAAATCCGCCGGTGCGGCCTCGCCGCACGTTCTGCCTCAACCCCTGCGCATCAAAACCTCCAGGGCGCTCCTGTCGATCTCGCCAAGGCGCGCGTGCGCTTCCGCCAACGGCATCCAGCGCGCCAGCGAGCCGCATGCAGGGCGGAGCGCCGCTTCGCCTTCAATAACCGTCCCGGCATAGTACGCCACGCCGCCGCAGCCTTCCGGCCGCACGCCGTCCGCAAGCAGCAAGCCCTCCGCAGCGGCCGCAATGCCTGCCTGTTCCCGCGCGCTGCGCACGGCCGCCTGTTCGCCCGTCTCGCCCGGCTCCGCGCGTCCCTGTGGCAAGCGCCATTGTGCGCCGTCCCGTACAAGCAGCGCGAGCGGGCCTTGCGGCGCCTGCCGCAACGCAAGCAGCCCATGGACCGTCCCGTCCACCTGGCGGCGGAATGGAAGCAATTCCCGCACGAGCGCGTTGCGGTTCTCCCGGGTGACGCAGGCCACATGCACGCGCGGATGCGCGCGCACGCGCTCAAGAAACGCCGACTGCGCCCGCTGCAAAACGCCAAACACGGGTGTATCGCCCTCCAGCGCCTGTAGCACGCAGCGCTGGAACGCAACCGCCCGCTCCTCATGCGGCCCCAACTCGTCCATGATCAGATAGGATGCATGCCCATGTTGCGCTAGCGCGGCGCATCCCAGCCTGCAAAAGCGCTCCACCGCCGCCTCATCCATCCCTTCGCCGCAGAAAAAAAGCCGGTTCCGCTGGCAGGGCACTTCTTTGCGCGTGGCGTCGAGCAGGTGGACGCTCCGCCGCGGCGGCACGCCGCCGCGCAGGACAACGGTGCAAAAACCTGCGCCGCCCTCCAGCCCACACAGCAGCTTTGCCAGCAGCGTGGATTTCCCCACCCGCTTTTCTCCTGTTACAAACAAATGCATCGGCATTGTGGCCTATTGCGCCACGCTGCCCGCGCCCGTCTCCCCTTCGCGGGAAAGCGCGCGCTCGAGGATCATCTCGGCAGCGATGCTCACGGCGATTTCCGCCGGCGTCACCGCGCGAATGGCCACACCAACCGGCGTATGCACGCTGGCAATCCGCTCCTCGCTCACGCCCATCTCGCGCAGCCTGGCATTGACGGCCGCCGTCTTTTTCCTGGAGCCGATGACGCCGACATAGCGCCTGCGCTCGCGCAAAACCTGCTGTTCCACCTGCAGGTCGTGCGTATGGGCGTTTGTCATCACCACGATGTAATCTTCCTCCGTGAGCGGCAGCGCGTCCGCGATGCGCCCATAATCGCCCAGCACCACCTTTTCCGCCGCCGCAAAGCGCTCCGGAACGGCCAGCGCAGGCCTGTCGTCAAACACGACCGGCCGGAACCCAACGCTGCGCAGCAGCGGAACCAGCGCCTGCGCAATGTGACCGGCGCCAAAGATGACGGCGCGCTCCCCCACGGCCAGCCGCAACGAAAAAAAGCCGCCGATCCGCCCGCCGCCGCCCTGCGAAAGCGCCTCCGCATCCGGACAGGGTGCGCCTGCAAGCAGCACGCCCTGCGGGCCCAGCAGGCTTGCCCCGCCTCCGGCGCGCTGCACAACCCACGCCGTGCTGCCCGCTTCAAAGCAGCGCATCGCTCCGGCCGCGACGGCATGCCACTGCGCATCCTGCGCCGAAACGAACGAAAAAAGCACGGTGATTTCTCCTCCGCAGCGCATGCCCGTGTCCTCCGCGCCGCCCTCGTGCAGCTGGAACGCCTGCTCGGCGGACGCTTTGCGCGAAAGCAAGCGCAGCGCCTGCTCCTCTGCGCGCATTTCCACGCCGCCCCCACCGATGGTGCCAACCTCGCGGCCGCCCGGCCCCACGAGCATCATCGCCCCTGCGCCGCGGGGCGTCGAGCCGCTCGCCCGCGTTACCGTAACCAGGACCGTATCGTGCCCCTTTTCCATTTCATAAAGGAGTTTGGCAAAAACCGCCTGCATTCCCCGCGGCCCCCTTTCTTTCCGGCGCTTATTTGCCGATGGAGTTGGCGACCAGCGCGCCGTACTGCTCCTGCGTCAAATCGCAATGATAAAACAGCCGGAAATACTGCGCCACCTCTTCGTAAAGGTCATACCCGGCCGCCTGCGGATAGAGCAGCTTCGCCATCCACATCATGCCGAGCAGGCGCTGCACGGAGGGCGGGAAGCCCATCCAGTTATACGGCCCCAGCGGCACCTCATAATAGTCGCCGTTTTCGATGGCCGTCACCGTTTGCCAGTTGGGATCCTCTCCCACGGTGGCGTAGATGCTATCCGGCGCAAAGAGGATATAATCCGGGTTCCAGCGGAGGATCTGCTCCATATCCACCGCGTTGCCCGTCCCCTTGGAGGAAGGGTCTTCCAGCACGGCCAGGTTGTTGCTCAACAGGTCGATCACCTCTGAGTGGTAGGAATCCTTGGCGATCACATGGAGCCCCTCTGTCCCCGTGATGTAGAGCAGGTTTACTTTTTCCACGCTTGCGGCGATGGCTTCGGCGCGCGCGTAGACGTCCTCGCAATAGCTCGCCAGCGCCTCCGCCTCTTCCTGCTTGCCAAGCAGCTCGCCCAGCGCCCGGTAGGTCTCCCCCATGCTCTTGGTATAGGCAGAAATATGCACAAACGGGATGCCCACCTGCTCCTGCAGCGCGTCCAGGTCCTCCACGATGCTGCCTTTGGGCTCGCCCACATCCACGACCACCTGTGCCCCCGTGGCCAGCAGCGTCTCCAGGTTTAGCTCGCCCTGCCCGCCATAGAGCTGGCCCAGCAGCGGCAGGTTATAGTATTCCGTGGGCAAATATGCCTCTGCGCTCGGGTCCCATGCGTTGGCGATGCCCACGAGCATCTCCGGCGCCAGTGCAAAGACGACGATCTGCGCCAGCGGCCCGGAAACAGCGATTTTTGTGATCTCGGCAGGCAATTCCACCTCGCGCCCGACGGAATCGACGAATACGCGGCTTTCCTCCGCCAACGCCGTGCCGCCCCAAAGCAGACAGGCCGCCAACACGATGGCAAGCAGTTTTTTCATCCTTTTTTCCTCCTTGTCCGTTTTCCTTTCACAACGCTTGCGCGTCCAGCACGATCATTCCCAGCCGCCGCGCCCCTGGCAGCAAGTACGGAAACTCCGCCTCTCCCGTTTCAACGAGCGCCGCGCGCAGCACCTCGTTGCTCATGGCATCGACCGCTTGCGGCCGGTTATACAGCGACAGGAACCGCCGTGCATCCTCCACGCTGCGAAGGGGCTGGTCCAGCGAGGCACAAACCTCTTGCGCAAAAAAAGGCACGCCGCGCTCACGCAAAAACGCCACTGCCTGCGCATAACCGTTTTGCGGCCGCACAGCCGCTTTTTCGGCGCTAAAGCGTCGGAACGCTTCGTTGCGCTTGATGAAAACGGCCTTCCGGCGGCAGAGGCGCTTTGCCAGCAAAAACGCCTGCTCCGTCTGGCCGAAAAGGCAAAAGACAGCGGCATCGAACGGCTGCGCCGGCCGGAACGCTTCCAACGCTCCGCAGTGAATCGCGATGTTCGTCACGCCCTTTTCCGTGCATTGGCGCGCAAGGAAGCGCAGCGCGTTTTCATCGCGATCAGCGGCGGTGATGCGCTCGACATAGGGCGCCAGCGCAAGGCTGAGGTAGCCGAGGCCACAACCGGCATCCAGCAGCGTCCGGCAGCCGCCGAGATGCAGCACGATCTGCTGCGCCAGCTCCGCATGAAACTGCGCCCTCTCCGCCGCTTCCTGCAAAAAGCGGATCCTTTGCGCGTCCCATCGCCCGCTCACGGCTGCCTCACTTCCCCGGCAGATACGATCACCGTTCCTTGCGGCGTCTGCAAAAAATGCGCCTCCACACCATACAGCGTGCGGATCAGCTCCTCCGTCAGCGCCTCCTGGGCAGTTCCCAGCGCCGCCACGCGGCCGTGCGACAGCGCCAACACCCGGTGGGAAAACGTCAGCGCATGCTGCGGGTTATGGGTGGACAAAAGCACGGTATATCCTTCTTCCGCCAGCTCGCGCACGCGCTGGAGCACGCGGATCTGATTACCATAATCCAGGCTCGCCGTCGGCTCGTCCATGATCAGGATGCCGGAGCGCTGCGCCAGCCCGCGGGCGATCAGCACCAGCTGCTGCTCGCCTCCGCTCAGCCGCGTGAAATCCCGGTCCGCCAGCGCTTCAATGCCCACGCGCGCCATCGCCTCGCGCGCCCGCTCCACCTGCCGTGCCCGCGGACTCGCCAGCAACGGCAACTCATGCGTCACGCCCATCAGCACCATATCCAGCGCCGTATAGCCAAACGCAGGGCGATGGCCTTGGGGAATATAGGCCAGCAGGGCAGCGAGTTTGCGCGGCGAAATTTTCCGCGTATCGGCGCCATTGACGCGCACAGTCCCCTCATATCCCCCGACAAAGCCGAGAATGCAGCGAAACAGCGTGCTCTTGCCCGCGCCGTTAGGGCCCAGCACAGCCAACAGCTCCCCGGGTTCCGCCCGGAAGCTGACGTTTGCAAACACCTCCCGCTGGCGAAAGGCAAAACAAAGCTTGTGAACCTCCAGCATTATAGCGACACATCCTTGCGCATCATGAGGAAAACGAAAAACGGGGCGCCAATGCACGCCGTCAAGATGCCGATGGGGATCTCTGTCGCAAGCAGGTTGCGGCACGCGTTATCCACGAGCAGCAAAAATAACGCGCCAAAGACCATGCTCGCCGGCAGCAAATAGCGGCAATCGTTTCACACCAGCTTGCGGCACAGGTGCGGGATCACCAGCCCAACCCAACCGATCATCCCGCTGACGGCCACGCTCGCTGCCGTAACCAGCGTCGAACAGACGATTACCACAAGGCGCAGCGCGCCCGTGTTCACGCCCAGCGCCCGCGCATCCTCCTCTCCGACGCTCAGCAGGTTAATCCGCCAACGCACCAGCAAAAGCGGGATAAGCCCAGCGGCCACCGGCAACCATGCAAACGCAACGTCCGCCTTGTTCGCCCCCGAAAAGCTGCCCATCAACCAGTAAGTGATTTCCGGCAATTGGTTTGTAGTATCCGCCACCAGCTTGATATACGATGTTCCCGCTGAAAACAGCGATGAGATCATCACGCCCACAAGCACCATGCTCACAATAGGGTTTCCGCGCGCGCGTTGGCCAATGAGATAGACGGCCATAACAACTGCCAAGCTAAACGCAAACGCTGAGAGCACCGTCATGCGCCGGCTGGCGTTGAGCAAAATGGCAAGCGCCGCGCCAAAGCACGCGCCCGACGTCGCCCCGAGCAGGTCGGGCGAGGCCATTGGGTTTTGAAAGACGCTCTGATAGCTCGTGCCCGCCGCCGCCAGCGAGCAGCCTACAAGGCACACCAGCGCAATGCGCGGCAAGCGCACGTTCAACACCACAATTTCCATATTGCGCTCCCACGTACTCTCTAGCGGGAAAACGCGCGAGAGCAAAATGCGCACGACATCCATCACCGGCACATCGTAACGGCCCAAAACGAACGAAAGGAGGAACACAAGCAGCAGCGCCACACACAGCACCGTGATGCACACCGCCGCGCGCCGAGACGATGCCGTCGTCCGCGTGCCGCCTTTCCCGTGCATGCCGCAAGCACCTCCTTCGCACGCCTCTTCATGCATGTGCTCCATTTCGCAAAATTATAAATCAATCTTTCCCCCCGTGCAAGCGCGGCACACAAAAACAACGCAACCTGTTTCCCCTTTCAAGAAAAATGGTTTGATTCTTCTCGCATCCTTTGTTACACTACGATTAAAGGAGGCGCAAGATATGACGGATCGTTCTGCTTATGTGCTGCTCCCCTTTCTGCTCCCGCAGGTTCCTGTTGCGGCGCTCGTCCCGCTCGGGGAGGAAAAAGCGTTTGCGCGCGGCGAAATCCTATGCCATCGCGGCGAACTTGCTTCCTGTTGCTATGCCGTGCTGAGCGGGTATGTAGCGGGCTATGGGCGTTCCACCGCTGCCGAAGAGCACGTCGAAAGCCTGATGGGCCCCGGCTGTTTCTTCCTCGCCGCCAGCGTGCTGCTCGACAAGCCTGCGCCGCTCATGCTGCGCACGCTAGCGCCATGCCGCCTCAGCTGCATCCCGCGCCAAGCGCTGCGGCAGGCCATACATGCATCGCCGGACGCCGCAGCCGCCTATGCCGAAGCCGTCGCCCTTAACTGCACCTGTGCGATGGAACAAGCCCGCAACGCGCGCAACCACAGCGCCGCGTGGAACGCATGCGATTTCCTGCTCCGCCTGACCGCACGCCAGGCGCAAAACCGCGACGGGATGGTGCGCATTCATGAACCGGAAGGCCCCCTTTCCCTGTCCCAAATGCTGGGCGGCGCAGCAGAAGAAGTCCGGCTTGTCTTCAAATCCCTGCGCGACGAAGGACTCCTCCTGCGCCAAGGAGGCGATTGGTATCTTGCCAGCCTTGACGCACTCACCCGTTACCGCGATACGCTCTAGCCCCTTCCATCCTAATCCCTTGCAGCGTGCAAAATCCTCTGCCGCGTTGCTTCGGTGTACCGTACCCTGACCGTCACTTCCCCGAGGCAAGCCTTTAGCAAACCCCAATTATCTCCGGACAGGCCGGAAAGAAAACCAGCTTTGTGAGTGCACAGCAAACGTAAAAACCGCAAAACAAGAACACGCCAGCCAACAAAACTGCTTTGGCAAACGCGTGCGGCCACTGGTTTCCGTCAGCAGGAGGGGGAGCGAAAATCCCTTTCCCTGCCCTCTCCTCCAGGAACGATCCCCCCGCTGTCTCCCGCCTTTGCCGGAGGGCGCCGGATTGGAACGGCCAGATCCCGGCTTCCAATGCTCATGCCGCCAAACGCGGGGCTTCCTTGTTGTCGTCCCTCCACCGGTCCTTTCTCCACAACCGTATGGATTGCGTTTCTTTCCCCGGTATCCAAGCGATGCTTTCTGCGCACGCGTCCTCCGCTGTGTGGCCCTTTCAAGCCCTATTCACAAAATTCCAATGCCGCATTCTTTGGGCCGCATCTTCCCATCCGTTGAATATCGCCAGGCGTCGCATCCTGATCCATGCTCTTCTGTCCTCCTCTGCTGAAGGTGGTCCCGCTTTCGCTAAGGCTACAGCCCTGAATTAAAAAAGCAGCCACGAAGGCCGCTTCTTCCGTCAGCAAAACTTGCAGGGAGAGCGTTCATCCGTAAAAAAACGCAATCCCTTCATCCATCTCAAGGGAAAAAGAAAAGGCTTTCCATGGCTCGGCGCCTTCCCGTCCAAGCGGCAGCCCTTTCCCGCCGTTCCCTCGCAACAAAATACAGCCCACCGTTTGATTTCCCAGCTCAATCCACCTTCATCATCCGATACCCCACGCTGATATGCGTTTGAATAAACTGCGGGGAATCAGGCGCAGATTCGATCTTTTTTCGCAGCGTTGCCATAAAAACGCGCAAGGAGGCAACATCATTGTCCCAACTGCTTCCCCAGATTTTTTGCGTCAAAAAGCTATGGGTGAGCACCTTTCCAACGTTTCGGGAAAGCAGGCAGAGCAACTTATACTCGATGGGTGTCAGGTGAAGCTCCTGGCCGTCCAAAAAAGCGCAACCCGCCGCATAATCGACGCGCAGTTTTCCATTGGTAAACACCGCGTCCGCCGCCGCATCCGGTTGCATCGCTGCGATGCGCCGCTGCGTAACGCGCAGCCGTGCCAACAATTCATCCACGGAAAACGGCTTGGTCAAATAATCATCCGCTCCTGCATCCAGCGCGCCAATCTTATCCTGATCCTCGCTGCGAGCGCTGATAACGATGATCGGCACATTCGACCATGCGCGCACGCGTTTGATAATCTCCACGCCATCCAAATCTGGCAGTCCCAGATCGAGCAGGATAATATCCGGATTATGCGAGGTTGCCTCCAGGATGGCCGTTTCACCATCTCTTGCGGATAGATAGCGGTATGCGTGCGCCTTAAGCGTGGTAACAATTAGGTTGTGCACTGGCAAGTCGTCTTCGACAACCAAGAT
>DVLH01000308.1 GCA_018715585.1 Candidatus Aphodomonas merdavium | reverse complement strand
CAGAAAATCCCCAGCGTGATTATATCACATTTAAAACGAAACCGCCAGCGTTGCTTTTTTCCCAATCTTTTAACAGGCTGCCCTGGCTGAATACTATTTATGCATGAATCCATATGGGCATACATTGAGATAAATTGATAATCTTTTGCGCAAAGGCAGCCATTGCATTATAGGGCGCCGGTCTAAAATGCGTAAAAATGAATACTGGCAAAACCAGTGACGCAATCCAAAGCTACCCCTGGCAAAAAATCGTTTCTTGAACGCGTCAAGCCCCGGCGATTTCCCTTTTGTAACGCGCTTGAACGGAACGCTTTATTAACAAACAAATTTGGCAACCTCCAAATTGTTCCACAGGTTACAAAGTTCCCTGGCAAGTACGGCTGTCAATTTTAAAAGAGCGCCCGGGCTACGATCCGGTCAGCGTTCTTCGCAGCGGCGGGTAGACCAGGCCATGCCCCAGCCGGCTTGCCGTCAACAGCTTTCCGTGGAAATCGTTCGTTTGCGCAATCTTTGCAATGCCCATTGCCTTCTCGGCGGCGGACATGGGCTTTAAAATGATTTTGCACAAATTCACTGGTTTACCCAGCGGTTCTCTGCGCAGCATAAGTATCTGCGGGCGCAGCGATCACGTCTGGACGTTTCCCGTCATCTGCGTCCTTTCCACCGGGCTTGCAAGCGGGATCAATGCATCTGCAGCGGCCGGGCGGCGATTGGAAAAGACTTCGGCGCATCACGCTGGCCTGCCTGCGCTCCCCCTTTTTTTAATTCTCGTCAACGTTTTGCAGTGCAACGCCACTTAGGGCAAAACCCTCGTGGGGCTTCCGCGCCAGGGCGCCTACGGCAACCCACAAGCTTAAAGCCGCCAGGGCGGTATCACCGAAGTGCCCGCCGCAGGGGGCGGCGCCCTAGAAACACCCGAAAGCCCGCCCCTACAAAAAAGGGCTTCTTTAGCGGCGGAAACAGGCGCAAGTCCTACGCCGCACAGGTGCTGTTTGGCAAAAGCGGCGCCTGGCCTCTTCAAGGTCCGGAAAAATCGCCGCCGGCCCATACGCCTCCTAGGGGGAGCACAGTGGCGCCACGGCGGCCCGTGCGGCGGCCGGCACGGCCAGATTCTTCCTTCCCACGATCAGCTTGAGGGGCGTGCTAAAAAACGTTGACAGCGCCTTCGAGGCCGGCATCGCCCATTTCCCATCGGTCAGCCCGGATAACATAGGCGGTTTGCCGTCGGTGAAGGCTCGCCGTGGAGGATTGAAAGCGGCGGAAAACCAAAAAACAAGCCGCTTTCAAGTTCATCAGATCCTGCGTCGCCCCCGAAAGCCAAGGGGGTTCCGACGGCATCACCGGTTTTCCCCTTCAGCGACAATGCCCAAGATACCAAAACGTTTAAAAAAGCACGGCCGCTTATCCACAATTCCAGGCCGTTCATGACCCGCTTTCAGCTTTTGCCCCTGGATATGCCGGCTCGCCTTCGAGCGTGTTTCCTGAGATACGGCAATATTGGGGAAGGCGTAATGGAAAAGGCCTTTGCGGGGAACCAGCGGCAGAAGCGGCATTGGATGATCATGGGGAAGCCTTTTCAACTACGAGCCGTCCCCCTGTTATCCAACGCGGCCCTTTCCTCGCAAAGCTGGGAAGGGGTGTTTTTTTGCAGCGCAAAAGGATCGTTATTTTTCCAAACAAGAAGTGAGAACTTTTTCGAGCGCAATGCGTTCCGTCCCCGCTTCAAGGCCGGCACCGATAATGATCTTGCCCCGGCGGACATATCCGCAGCGCTCCAGCATGCGCTGCATAGGCAAGTTTTTTTCATGCGTATCCACCCGCATCGTCAGCGCACCGCAGCCACGGGCGATTTTTTCGGCTTGCAAAACCGCGCAACGGGCAGCACCTGTCCCGCGCAAGGCAGAGGACACAGCCAAGCGGTGAATGCAAGCGTACGGTTCTTTCCCTTGCCACGCACCGTCAAAAATCCCCCGATAATCTGCCTCCTCGCCAAAGCACAGCGCTAAGAAGCCTCCCACTTTGCCGCCGCATTCAAGCGCATATCCCCGCCCAGCAGCGATATCTTCGCGCAGCGCCGCCTCGTTAGGATATCCCGCCTGCCATTGGTCGACGCCATTTGCGCGTAAAAATGCCTTTGCCTCTTTCAGGATTTCCAACATGCGGGGCAGATCTGCCTCACGCGCACGCCGCAACGCCACTTCCATTTTTCTTCCCCTCCGCATTTTTCCCCCATCATACCACGCGCTTGCTTAAAAGCGCTACTTTTCCCTTGTCTAAAAAGCAAAAATGTCTTATAATACATTCACGCAGTATATTCTTGTGCATCCCGTCTAAGGCATGGCGCACAGATGTGCCTTTCCCTTCCCCAGCGCAAGGCTGGGGTTACAACTGATAGGAGGCGATAGCAGCCATGGAAGAGATTAAGCGCGGTCGTTACCGCCATTTTAAAGGAAACGAATACGAAGTGCTGGCAATCGCAACGCACTCGGAAACATACGAGCCAATGGTGATCTATCGTGCACTGTACGGCACACACAACCTTTGGGTCCGCCCGGCTTCGATGTGGAACGAGATGGTTACGCGTGACGGTGCGACACACCGCCGCTTTACCTATATTGGCGAATCGCTTGAGGAACACAACGAGCTGTAATCGGCGTGCTTGTATGGCCACCTGTGCTTATCCGCACCAATGCCCGGCAACCCCGCCGGGCTTTCGCTTTTCCTACCGCATAGAGATGCTTGCGAGCGCACAAAAGAGAGCCTTCCGCACAGCCGGCAACCGAGAAGTGACCGTTTTATTGCTTGAAAAAAGCATCCCGCCTTGCAGCTGCCCATCCGCTTCGCTGCCCCGCGGCTTTTGAACGGGCTTCCCTGTGCCCATGCGGTGGCCTCGATTCCAACGCTCTACCCCAAGCAAATTTCCTCTTGCGTTTTGGCCGCTTCTCTTGTAATCTACTGGAATTAGGAGGATTTGAGAATGAAAAACATACTTGTCGTAATGCTCGCTAACGAGGCGCACCGGCAACAGCTTGCCGCTGCCGCGCCCGATGCAGTCTTTCAATATAAACCCGCAGCAAGCTGCACGCGCGAAGACGCCGCATGGGCCGATGTAATCATCGGCAGCTTCCCGCATGCATTGCTTTCCAGCGCGACGCGGCTGAAACTGTTGCAGCTGAACTCCGCCGGAATCGACGCCTATCTGGACTTCCCGGCCCTCTGCCCCGGGGCGCGCATGTGCTCCGCCAGCGGCGCGTATGGACTGGCTATCTCCGAGCACATGCTGGGTATGCTCCTGGCGCTGATGAAAAAACTCACGCTCTATCGCGACAACCAATACGAGGGGCGCTGGGAGGATTTGGGGCCTGTCGCTTCCCTATACGGTTCTCGGGTGCTTTGCGTAGGCCTCGGCGATATCGGCACGTCCTTTGCGGCGCTGTGCGCCGCATGTGGCGCGCATGTCACCGGCATCCGGCGCACGCCCGCAGGCAAAAAGCCGGACTGTGTCGACGCCGTATATGCGGTGGACCACCTAGATACACTTC
>DVLH01000307.1 GCA_018715585.1 Candidatus Aphodomonas merdavium | reverse complement strand
GCGCTACCAACTGTGCTAATGCCCCGTTTTCCTTGGCGGACGGAAATCCTCCGCCGTTTGAGCGCCGCTCCCGCAAGAGGACGGCTACCAAACGAGAAGGATTCTAGCACAACTTTTGATTTTTGTAAAGACCTATTTTCAAAATTCTTTTATCCCGCTCGCGCGGGCCGGCCTGTTTCTTTTTTTTGAAGCGAGTGATATGATACAATTAGTAAAAAAATGGAAAGGGGCGCCGCCATGCCAGTTTTAAACCCTGCGTTCGCCTGCAATCGTTTTTTTGAAGAACTTTGCAAAATCCCCCACGGCTCCTACAACGAAAGCGCCGTAGCGGATTGGCTCGTTTCTTTTGCCAAGCAGCGCGGGCTCTCCTATGACCGTGACGATTTACACAACGTCATCATCCGCAAGCCAGCTTCTGCAGGCTATGAAGCCCATCCTCCCGTGATGCTGCAAGCACACACCGATATGGTCTGTGAAAAGAACGCGGATTGCACGCACGATTTTTCCAAGGACCCGCTCCAGCTTTTTATCGAGGACGGTTGGCTAAAAGCGCGCGGTACCACGCTCGGCGCGGACGACGGCCAGGGCGTCAGCTGGATGCTCGCCATCCTGGATGACGCCTCGCTCCGCCATCCGCCGCTTGAATGCGTTTTCACCGTGCAGGAGGAGGTTGGCCTTTGTGGTGCGCTACACCTCGATGCGGCAAAGATTGTCTCGCGGCGGATGATCAATCTCGACGGCGGCGGCGAATGTACCACCGACGTTTCTTCGTCCGGCGGCATGCGCGTGCGTGTCGCGTTCGACGGCACGCAGGAACAGACGGCGCTTCCTTGTTACCGCCTGTTTCTTTCGGGCCTAAGGGGCGGCCATTCCGGCGCGCTCATCCATAAAGGCCTTGGCAGCGCCAACCACATTTTCTTCCGCATTCTCTATGCGCTCGTGCGCCAAGGGATGGATGTGCGCCTTGCCTCCCTCAGCGGAGGGCTGAAAGAGAACGCCATCGCGCGCGAATGCGAATGCATCTTTGCAAGCGCCACTCCTATCGCCGCGCTTGAGCAGGCAGTCGAAGAAACGTGCCATGCCGTCGCTACGGAACTTGGCCCGGCGGACGCCGGAATGAAAGCGGCGCTTTCCCTTGCACCGCAGCTACAAAGCGCGCTGGACGCCCCTTCCAGCCAGCGGCTAATTCGCCTAGGCTTTTTGCTGCCAAACGGGCTGCAATGCATGTCGCCCAACATTCCCGATTTGCCCATCGTCTCGCTAAACCTGGGGCGCGTCACGCTGGAAGGTGGACATGCCGGCTTCCTCTTTAGCGTGCGCAGCCCGATGGACAGCGCCCGCAAGGAACTTTACGAGCGAATCGCGGGTATTGCCGAGCTGCTGGGTGCCAGCGCTGCTATCTCCAACGATTATCCTGGCTGGGCCTATGAGAAAGATTCCCCCATTCGCGAGGCGCTACGTGCCGTGCTGCACCGCCACGGGCTGGAGCTTGAAGAAATTGCAACGCATGGCGGCTTGGAAACAGGCGTGTTTAAGGGGAAGATCCCGCGGATGGATATTGTCACGTTTGGCCCAATTTCGGAAAATGGCCACACGCCCGAGGAGCGGCTCAACATCGCCTCTTTCGAGCGCTGTTACACTTGGCTGACGGAGCTGTTATCCGGCCTATAAACCACGCTTAAGGAGGGTTTCCATGGCACGCAAGAGAAGGGGCGCTGTGCTGCGCCTGTGCGCGCTGCTGCTGGCAATCGCTGCGCTTTCGTGTTATTTCCTTACGCTAAAAAAGGGATATCACGGTGACGAAGGTTCCACCTTTGCGCTAGCAAACGGCGATGCAAACTGGTATCTGAACACGCTGTCCTACCAGCCCGGAGGGCTGCAACAATTCTGTCTGGACCATGTCTTTACCGGCGGTTTCTTCTCCAGCGTGCACAATCTCGCCTCCATAGCGGTGGACCTCGTTCAAAACGGCGCGCAGTCCGAATGGTACACGCTCTTTCAGGAGCAATACGCGATGAGCACGGCCCGCACGGGCTGGATGGACGGCGCCTATTTCCAGCAGGCCGTCACCGTGACGGAGTCTTCCCCGGCGCTTCGCCTGCTCTCCGTGCTGTGCAACCAGGCGAGCGATACCCACCCGCCGTTTTATTATCTGTGCATCAATTTTGTCTTTTCCCTTTTCCCCGGGACGTACTCGAATTGGTACGCATTTAGCGTCAATCTCTTTTTCCTGCTGCTTGCCTGCCTCGTGCTCTACCGTACCGCCCGCGCACACTTTGGCGGCGAGCGCACAGCGCTGGCTGCCGTAGCGGTATACGGTTTCAGCAGCGGTTTTCTATCCACAGCCGTTTTTTTCCGCATGTACGCCGTTCTCTCCTTTTTCACCATTTGGACGCTGCATTGCCACCTTTCTCTTGCCAAAGCAGATTGGAAGCTTTCCGCCAGAACCGCCCTTCCGCTTGCCATCTCCACCGTGCTTGGATTTTACACGCAGTATTATTTCCTCATCTATGCCGTTTTCCTCAGTGCCGCCTCAGCCGTGCTGATGCTCTATGGGCGAAAATATCGAGAACTTCTGCACTATTGCCTCTGCATGCTCTGCGCTGCATGTGTCAGCCTGATTCTCTGGCCCGTGTCCGTCTATCATTTGTTCTACGGTTCGCGTGGCACACAGGCCGCATCCAACCTCTCTTCCACCGGGTTCCTGCAGCGCGCATATGCCTATGCCGGTGTTGTCGCAGACGCCTTTTTTGCCGCTAGCAAAAAGCTTGCGCTCGCCGCAGCCGCGGGCATCTGCGCATCGTTGGCCTGGGCGGCAATCCGCGTGCGCAAAAGTGGCGGGCCGCTGGCGCCAAGACCGTTTGCGCGCTACTGCCTGCTTGTATTCCCCATGGCCGCCTATTGGCTGGTTATCGTGCAAATCTCCCCCTATCAGATTGACCGCTACATCATGTGCATTTATCCGGCAATGGCGCTGTTGATTGCCTGCGCGCTTGCGGCGTTTTGCCGCTGCCTGTTGCGCCGCAAAGCGGCGCAAACGGCGCTGCTCTGCACGCTTGTTGCGGCGCTGAGCGCAGTTGGCCTCTGGCGCAGCCCGCCCAATTATCTTTATCAAAACGCCGTCCCCATCACCGAAACGACGGATGTTTTCTCCCAAGGACCAGTCAACTGTGTTGTCATCGGGTTTAACATCAGCCATAGCTTTCCGGAGCTGCCCGCCTATGACCAGATCATCTGGCTGCACAACCCGGAGGACCGTCCGTTCATCCTTGATTTCGACATCCTGCCGCTTCAAAATGCGCTTCCCCGTAATCCAGACGCACCGATTATCCTGGAAATCAGCACGCTTCTCGACCCTATCGCCGTGCTGACAGCCGTCTGTCCTATGCTGGGGCGCCAGCCCGAGGATGCGCTGCTAATCCGTGTGGGGGAAAATTACTCCACAAAAGATGCCCCCATGACCTCTGATGCCTATTTGCTCCGTTAGCGCGGGGCCTGCGCAACGACTCCGCCTCTTGTTGTGCGCACCCGCCACGCCGTCAAACCTCCAGGCGCCGGTTTAAAAGCGCACCCAAAGCGATCAGCACAACGGCGGCCTGCTTTCGCATAAGCCCTATTGATAACCATGAATCCATCCGCCAGCAAAACTGACGGGTGGATTCATTTGTTCCCCTAGGTTGTGCCTCTTCTCAAGCGGGGCTTATGCCCGGGTTGCAGCCCAGTTTTGCCGCCCTTTTGCCTTTTTCCCCGGCAGATGCGCATCGTCTTCCCGGCACCAAGTCGCTCCCGGCCCTTTCCGCTCGCAGTTCCTCTCCCTGCCGAGGCAGCGTACCCGGCTGCATCCTGATACAGGTCTTGGATGCAGCTGCTTCGCGGTTTTTTTCTTGGAAGGTGCGCCTTCTCTTCAAGAAAGCGCTTTTCTCTCCCCGCGGAAAGCGGAACCGCATCCCTCGCGCAAGGCGCGTTGGGTTCCACATCTATTCCGCTTCCCTGTGCGCTCACTGCCCTGCTTTCCGGTCCGCATTCATTCCACCTACCCCAAGTGCAAAATCCCGCACAGCGAAGCGTTGCCTTTTTAAGCACAATCCTGTATAATTCTCGCGCCACCACAGCATACCGGAGGGAAAAAAGAAATGTCATTAATGATTGCATCCGATCTACATGGCAGCGCGCTGTTTTGCCGCGATTTGCTCAGCCGTTTTGCGGCCGAAGGCTGTGCAGAACTCCTGCTGCTCGGAGATATCCTCTACCACGGCCCACGCAATGACTTGCCAGAAGGCTACGCGCCAAAGCAGGTGGTTGCGCTCCTAAACGCAATGAGCGAAAAAATCCTCTGCGTGCGCGGAAATTGCGACGCAGAGGTCGATGAAATGGTCCTTTCTTTCCCTTTTGCGCAGGATACGCTTGCGCTTGAGCGAGAAGGTTTGCACCTATTGGCAGCACACGGCCACCATACCGGACCACAACAGCCCGTCCCGGCCGGCGCTTGCAGCGTATTCCTTTTTGGCCACACGCACATCCCGTTTCGCAAAAAGATCGGCGGCGTCTGGTATCTTAACCCCGGCTCTATCTCCATTCCCAAAGAAGGCAGCGCGCGCGGCTATATGACGTTGGACGCATCCGGTTTTCAATGGAAAACGCTGCAAGGCGAAACATACGACGCGCTTCCCCTTGAAGCGCTACAATAGCGTTTCTTCCTCCATAGCGGCATGCAGCGCGCGCAGGATATTCTGGCGCGCTTGTTCGCGCGTTTCTCCAGGCGTGGCCTCATATATTTTTTGATCTCCCACCCACATGCAGGGGACGTACCAATAATCATAAGCGTTGGCGCGCGCTTTTTCGCGCTGTTCGTCCACACGCTCCACGGGCACCTGGCGGTATTCCGGCTGCTGAGCATAGAGCTCTTCCAGCACGTTGTCCGCCTGCCGACAATAAGGGCAGCCCTGTAACATAAAATACAAAATCTTTTTCATTTTCCTCCCCCTTTGCGCATTACAGCATGCCATTAACCTACGATT
>DVLH01000306.1 GCA_018715585.1 Candidatus Aphodomonas merdavium | reverse complement strand
TAAAAAAGAGGATCACAGCCAACAGCACAAGCGCAGCAATCACCGCGCTGGCGGCGGCGCCGACAATCTTTTTTTGCAGCGGGTCCAGCGTGAAAAGACCGTAAAGGAGTTTAAAGAGCGAGTTGCCCGTGCCAATGCTTAGGTTCGTCGTCCCCATGGCCATCAGGTTCACCGTATACAGGCCGTTCATCGTCACGATGCCCGAAAGCACGGGATGAATCTTCAGCTTAGTCTGCAAAAGCCCAGTGACAAGCCCGGCGCATCCCCCCGCCAGAAACGCCGCGGGGATGGAGACAAACGGATGGCCCGCCGCGGCGAGAATGGCGGCGACCGCCGCCCCAAACCCAAAGCTGCCCTCCGTCGTTAGATCCGGAATGTTGAGCACGCGAAGCGATATATAAACGCCAAGCGCCAACAGGCCGTATAGAAAGCCTTCCTGTAAAGCCGTAACATAAAGCGCCATGGAAACTCACTCCTGTTTTTCACACTTGCGCGCCCGCCCGCCGCAAGCCGCGGGCAGGCGCGGCAGTTTTATTCGCCCATGGGAACGACATTGTACGTCACACCGTTGACGTCGATTGTCTCCCCTTCCAGCGTAACGCCCAGCACGTCAAGCATCGCCGTGTTGATGCTGGCATAGTCAGCCTCAACCACGATCGAAGGGATCTGCTCCAGCGGCGTGCCGTTCAGGTAAGCAAGCGCCAACTCTGCCGTTTTTTCGCCGATGCCCACATCGTCGATGGCGATAGTGGCAAAACAGCCAGAAGCAACCGTCGTCGCTGAGGAGCAATAGGTTGGGATAGCATATTCCGCGCACAGCTCCGCCAGCGCGCTCACGCCGGCCTGCACGTTGGAATCGTTCGGGACAAAGATGGCGTCGCAGCCGTCGGCGATGAGTGCCTCCGTCACAAGCGCCACATCCGCGGAGCTGTTCACCGTTTTGGCAACATAGTCAATCCCCGCAGCGTCCAAATAGCGTTCGCATTCTTCAACGGTATTCACCGCGTTCGTCTCGCTGGTGGAATAGATCAGCCCATAGCGGGTGATGCCGGGGGTCAGCACGTCGGCCAGAGCAAAGATGTTTTCCACCGGGATGGCGTTGGACGTGCCCGTCGCGTTCATATCGGGCGTTTCCATCGAAGAGATTACACCGGCCGCAACCGGAGCCGAAACAGCGCAAAAGAAGCAGGGCGTCAGGCTTTCCAGGTTTACAAACTGCTGCGTGGCAGGCGTAGCGATGGTGAAAACGAGATCGTATTCGCTCATGGCGTTGCAAATCGTCGCAAGCGTCGTGGCATCTCCCTGCGCGCACTGGTAATCAATTTTCGCCGTCTCCTCCGTGTATCCCGCCTGCGCAAGGCCGGCAAGGATTCCTTCCTTCATGTCCAGGAACGCGCCGTTCTCTTTTTGAATGATAATGCCGATCTGCGGCATTTCCTCCGCAAAGGCAAAGGAAGCCGTCAAAAGCAGTGCGGATAAAACCAGGCACATCAAGCGGGAAAGGTTTTTCATTTTTGTTTCCTCCTTGCCGTTGTCTATGTATTTTGCTTCAACGCAGCCCGCCGCGGACGGGCGCGCAAGCGGCGGATAAAAAAACTGCCCTCTGCGCAACATCGCGCAAAGGGCAGGCAATACGCCTACGGTGCCACCTTATTTTGACCACCTGAAACAAGCAGTCCTCACTGAGATGCCAACACATCTCGCACCTTTAACGCAGGTATACGGTCCGGATACTCGGCGCAAGCGCCTTTCCCCCTTCCCTCGGCGACCCATTTGACCACCCGGCTTTCTGCGGAACTCTCAGCACCGTCCGCTCTCTGTGAGCGCCCTTGATGGTTTTACTCTCGCCTCAACGGTTTTATTTGAAATTGGGCACATTATAGCCCGCCCCTCCGGCGTTGTCAAGCCCCTCTGTCAAATTTTCCAAACGCTTGCCCGCGGGCTTGCACAATCCCTGTAGCAAAGAGAAAATCCCCCGCATGTTTGCCGTAAAATAACAGAAAATGATTGACAAGCGGCCGTTTGTGTGATATCATTTCGTTCTGTCAGCGGGAGCCATGGGATGGTTTCCGTGCCAGAAGGGAACGGCATGCGCCTGTAGCTCAGCTGGATAGAGCAACGGCCTTCTAAGCCGTAGGCCAAGGGTTCGAATCCCTTCGGGCGCGCCAACGCGGAGGGTATAGCGCAGCGGGAGAGCGTCAGATTGTGGCTCTGAAGGCCGTGGGTTCGATCCCCACTACCCTCCCTTATCCGCCTCTCGCGGCAAACCGTGAAGCGCACCGCAGGCAGACCGCGTAGGGGTGTAGCCAAGCGGTAAGGCATGGGACTTTGACTCCCAGATGCGCAGGTTCGATCCCTGCCACCCCTGGTCGATATGATCCATTAGCTCAGTCGGTAGAGCATCTGACTTTTAATCAGAGGGTCCGGAGTTCGAGTCTCCGATGGATCAGTTTTGAAAAACCTTGAAACCGTTTGTTTCAGGGTTTTTATTTTGTATATACCTTTGTAAATAGAAATACCAATCATTCCGCTAAGGATTTCATTTTTTTGTTGCAGCTTCCAGTCAATAACCAGAAAATACAAAATTAACCTGTGTTTTATCTCCATTACTGTGCTCATTTCGGGCACTCCTTGTCTGCTGCGGCGTGCCGATCAGCCCTGTATCTGGCCGCAAATCGGGACCTTCCCCGTCGGAATACGATGAGGAGACAATGTTGATTTCACCGTTATCGGTATAAAAGTGTGCGTCATTGCTTGCAGCAACGCCGTGCAGATAACGACGGTTTAAACCGAAAAGCGTTTTGGCACGCGGCAACGGGTTGTTGGAGATATCCATCACACCAACGCCATAGCCATCCGAACAGAGGTTGACCGTATCCCGGAAGGTGCTGCCGGCAGCCAGCGTCTTTGCGACAAAGGCAGAGGTGAGCAAATGGTCGCTATCCTGGCAAACCAGGCGGACATAGGAATCGGTCGCGTCGTCCTTTCCTTTGATCCATTGGATGATTTCGCCGTTGAAAACGAGCCCGTACGCTCCGTTTTCATAACCAGCCTCGACAATAACACTATCGCCCTCTTCGATGATGGCATTGCGCGTTTCGATGGCGAGGTTGTAGACGGTGACAATGGAGTAGTTCGGCTCCTCGTCCATATTCTTTTCAATGTTAAACGTGCAGCGCAGAGCGCTGACATCAAGTGCCGTACCGTTCGCGTTTGTAACGAGCACGCGGTATTTCCGCTTCCATTGCATCAGCCGTCCTCCTTCCCCCAAACGAGCAGGAAATCGCTTTCCAGGTTGAACGCCGTGGGCCTGTCCCCTTCCGTGGAAGACCTTGGAAAAATGCCGCAGGAACCAATGCCGAGATACTGCATCTGCCGGAAAAGATCGGCGGCCGCAGCGCCGCCGCAGACGAGCGGTACGCCGCATACGATGATTTCCCCCGTAGATGGGCGGGAGACATCCATCGTCCAGTATTCGGCCACGACGTTATAGCG
>DVLH01000305.1 GCA_018715585.1 Candidatus Aphodomonas merdavium | reverse complement strand
GGTTCAGACTGCGGCATACATAAAAAGGGCGGCAATGCCGCCCGAAAAAACCGCCCGTCTTTATAGCCCTTCGTCTTCCTCTCCACCGGGCGCGTCCTCTCCTTCCGGTGGGATGGAATCGCCCAGATCGATCAAGCGGCGAGCCTCTTGATCGGAAAGCGCCTGCACGTCGGAAAGCCTGCGTTGAATGGTGCGCGTCTTGCGCGTTGCGTCTTCAATGCTGTCGCTTGCCATGCGCAGCCTCTTTTGCGTGCGTTGCAGCAGCTCCGCAAAGCGGCCGAATTCCGTTTTAACCGCGCCCAGCAGCTCCCAAACCTCGGAAGACCGTTTTTCAATGGCAAGCGTGCGAAAGCCCATTTGCAAGCTGTTAAGCAGTGCCAACAGCGTTGTCGGTCCTGTAATGATTACGCGATATTCGTTTTGCAGCCACTCCACGATGCCGTTTTCACGCAGCACCTCCGCGTATAGCCCCTCGATGGGCAAGAACATGATGGCAAAATCCGTCGTCTGCGGCGGGTCAATATATTTGGAATGAATCCGCCGCGCCTGCGCTTTGACGGCGGCAACAAGCGCCGCGGAGGCCACCTCCACCCCTTGTTTGTCCCCGGCCTCGGAAGCGTCCATCAGGCGGCGATAATCCTCAAGCGGGAATTTGGAATCGATGGGCAGATAGAGAGGCTTTCCCTCCCGCTCGCGGCCGGGCAAGCAGATCGCAAACTCAACGCGTTCTGCGCTGCCAGGCTTCACGGCAACGTTTTGCTCATATTGGCTGGGCGCCAAATATTGCTCCAGCAGCGACGCCAGCTGTACTTCACCCCAAACGCCCCGTGTTTTCACGTTTGTCAGCACGCGCTTAAGGTCACCCACGCCCGTGGCCAAGTTTTGCATCTCGCCAAGCCCTTTATAGACTTGTTCCAAACGTTCGGACACCGTCCGAAACGACTCACCCAGCCGCTTATCAAGCGTCGTGTTGAGCTTTTCATCCACCGTCAGCCGGATTTGCTCGAGTTTCGTCTCATTTTCACCGCGCAAGCGTTGCATGCCTTCGTCCAGCGTCCTGCGCATCTCCGTCAGCCGTTGCTCGTTGAGGGCAAGCTTTTCTTCAAGCGTTTGGGCGATCCGGGTCATCTGCCGGTCATATTCCTGCAATTTTTCGTCAACGCTGCGGCGCATGCGCTCCATGCGCTCCTCGTCGGTACGGCTCGTTGCGCGGATCTGTCCGCCAAAAGAGTCAAGCTGCTGTTGCTGTGTGCGCGACATTTCCCCGATGATGCTGACAATTGAATCACTCATGCCGCGGAAGTTGCGGTTCATTTCATCGCGGTCGCTTGCGCGTTCGCTCGCGTTTCCTTCCCGTAGCGCATCGAAGCGGCGCTCCATCGTCTCCGCAAGGCGCTGTGCATCTTCTTTCAGCGCGCGATGCCGGCGTGCGCTTTTGACCATCATTGCTATCAGCAATACAAAGCACAGCACAAAAAGTGCCAGGCACCCTAGCACAAGCGGGCCGGAAAAATCCGTGAGGATGGCGGACGAAGTCTCCAAGGCTTGTTCCATATCGTAAATCCTCCTCAATCAGCGTCGAACGTGTCGCGAAGAAATGCAATGGCATCAAGCACATCTTGCCTGTTCTCGGTCTGTGTGGCATACGGTTCCAGGATGATATCGCCTGCATAGCCGTTGACGCGCAGCGCACGCGCAAGCGCGCGAAAATCCGTGCGTCCTTTTCCTGGGAGGACGTGGCGCCCATCCGCGTCATAGTCGAGCACATGAACATGGCAAAGCCGCTCGCCCATCGCGTTTACCGTTTCAATCACGTCAAGCCCCAGCTCAATCGTTTGCTTGACATCCAGCACGAAGCGAAGATCAGGCCAAAGCGCCTTAAAATCAGCAATGCGCCCGAGGGAATTAAGCCAGCACCAGCTGACGGTTTCCCACGCAAGCGTCACACCGTGCGCAGCACTGCGCATAATCGCTTCCTGTACATGCGGCTGCCAGCGCGCAAGCGGCGGAGAATCGCCCCGTAAGCGTGGCGGACCATGAAAAACATAAATGTGTGCGCCAAGCGTTTGCGCCGTCGTTAAAAAGGTTTCCATCATGGAGAAGCCATCTTCGCGCTGGCGTGGCGATTGTGACAAGAAATCCCCTTCAAAATGAAGTGTTTTACTATGTGCTGAAATGACTTCCAACCCGCCTAGGTGCTGCTTGAGCGTCTGCGCAAACGCAGGGCCGTACTCACTCATCGTCTGCAAAAAAGCTTCACAGCAGGAGACGCCAAGCGTCGTCAAATACGCTGCCGCCTCTTCCGTCTCCATCCGCCCATAATATGCTGCTGTACTCACACCGATTCGCATGGCGGAATTATACTCCAACCTTTTGTCGTGGTCAACGGTTGACAAGGCTTTTCGCGCCAATCAAAAAAGACCGACCGTTTTTTTGTTAATTTGGATGAATAAAAAACATTCTAGGCCATCGGTTTGCTTTCGTTTCCTGGACAGCGGCACAGAGCAGTCCGCTGTTTTTTATTGACCTGCCTCGGCCGTAGCAGTAATCCATTTTTTTAAAGCCAGTGCCGCGCGCTTTAGATCATTTTTTCGCACACCCTGCTCGCTAAGTTTGGCGATGGCTTGCTGCGCTGTCGCACCATCGAGCATTAGAGCAACCAGCCTTAGCATCAGGCTCTGTTCCTGCGCTGGCTCCGGTTGCTCTTGTGGCATGGCTTGGGTGGAAAAATCAAAAACAAGGCAATATTCGCCCTTTTCAGTTTTCGGGTCGTCTGCGAGGTGGGCGGCCACCTCCTTGGCGCTGCCGCGAATCACCTTTTCAAACAGCTTCGTCAAGTCGCAGCAGCAGCAGACGGAACAGTCCGGATATTTTTCCGCAAGCGTCTGTACCAGCGCCGTCACGCGGTGCGGCGATTCATACACCACGCAGACCGGTATTCCCCGGGAAATATCGTCGAGTTTTTTGCGCAGGCTTCCGCGTTCGCGGGGCAGAAAACCGTAAAACGCAAACGCACCCGCGGAAAATCCGCTGACGCTCAGCGCCGCGGCGACTGCGCAACATCCGGGAATAGCGACAACGTCCATCCCGGCGGCGGCGGCCTCTTTCACCAGCAGGTTCCCTGGATCAGAAATCGCAGGCGTGCCAGCATCTGTCGTCAGAGCCACATCGATTCCCTCACGCGCCATACGGCCAAGGATTTCTTGCAGCCGGCCGGATTCATTATGTCGATGGCAAGAAATAAGGGGTTTTTCAATGCCGAACTTGTGCAAAAGAGCGCCCGTCACGCGCGTATCTTCTGCCGCCACCAGCGAAACATGGTGCAGCGTTTCAAGCGCGCGGGGGGACAAATCAGAAAGATTGCCGATTGGCGTTGCAATTACATAAAGCGTTGGCATATGTCCTCACAATTTTTCTGCCACGCGCAGTTTTGCGCTGCGCGCGCGGGGGTTTTGCTTGATCTCCTCTTGAGATGGCGTTAGTGCATTGTTGCGCTGCG
>DVLH01000304.1 GCA_018715585.1 Candidatus Aphodomonas merdavium | reverse complement strand
CATATCTGGCCAGCGTGCATAACGGCAGGTGATAGAGCTTTTTTTGCGCGCGGAAGAGCAAAAAGCCGGAGATGGCGAAAAAGATGGGCACCGCAATGTTGGTCAGCCAGCAATAGATGATTTCGTATTCCTCTGTACCGGACGTGAACTTCCATTGAAGCGCGTGACGGAGCAATACAAGCAGCGCTGCGATAAATTTAGCAGCATCCAGCTGCGGGTATTGCCTTTTTGCACGGCGGGATGAGCTTGCCGTCGCCATGCGCCTTCACCTCCCTGCGTTTTTGCGCTATAGCGATTATAGATTCCCCGCTGCCTTCTGTCAACGCGCGGCAAACGGCGCGTTGACAACAAACGGGTGATTGCTATAATGAAGGAAGAGTTTGAAAACAAAAGGGCGCGCTGCGCCCGGAGGCAATGGGATGGAGTATGAGCTGGTAGTGGCGGGCGCGGGGCACGCCGGATGCGAGGCGGCGCTGGCTGCCGCGCGCATGGGCGTTCCCACGCTCCTTTTGACGCTGCATTTGGACGCCGTGGCGATGATGCCGTGTAACCCGTCCATCGGCGGCACGGGAAAAGGCCATCTTGTGCGCGAGATCGACGCGTTGGGCGGCGAGATGGGCTGTGCAATTGACGATGTGTTTCTTCAGTCCCGCATGCTCAACACGGGCAAAGGGCCGGCCGTGCATTCGCTGCGCGCGCAGGCGGACAAAAAAGCATACCGTGAGCGGATGCTGCGCGCCGTGCTTTTCCAGCCCAACCTGGAAGTGCGCCAGGCGGAGGTCTGCGATGTGGTGGTGGAGCATGGCAGCGTATGCGCTGTGAAAACGAGCACGGGCGAGACGATCCCTTGCCGCGCGGCCATCCTTTCCACGGGCGTCTATCTCAAAAGCCGCATCATCATCGGCGAGGCGAGCTGGGACGGCGGGCCGCAGGGGCTGTGTGCGTCGCTGACGCTGTCTCCGGCGCTTGAGCGGCTGGGCTTTGCGCTGCGGCGCTTTAAAACGGGCACGCCCGCGCGCGTGGACGGCCGTACGGTGGACTTCACCCGTATGGAGCCGCAGCCCGGCGACGACCCCGTCACGCCGTTTTCGTTCCTGACGCAGCGCGCGCTCAAAAACCGCGCGCAGTGTTATCTGACATACACCAACGAGCAGACCCACCGCATCATCCGTGCCAACCTCCACCGCGCGCCGATGTTCTCCGGCGCCATCCACGGCACGGGCGCGCGCTATTGCCCCTCCATTGAGGACAAGGTCTACCGCTTTGCCGACAAGGACCGCCATCAGCTCTTTCTGGAGCCGGAAGGGCTCGATACGGTCGAATGGTACGTGCAGGGGATGTCCTCCTCCCTGCCGGAGGACGTGCAGCGCGCCATGTATGCCACGGTGCCGGGGCTGGAGCATGCGCGGCTGATGCGCCTGGCATACGCCATTGAGTACGATTGCATTGACCCTACGGCGCTGCGCGCCACGCTGGAAAGCCGCGAGATCTCCTCGCTGTACTTTGCCGGGCAGATCAACGGCACCTCCGGCTATGAGGAGGCCGCCGCACAGGGGCTGATTGCCGGCATGAACGCCGCGCTGAAGCTGCGCGGAAAACCGCCGCTGACGCTCGGGCGCGACCAGGCGTATATCGGCGTGCTTATCGACGATTTAACGACCAAGGGCACGAACGAGCCCTACCGCATCATGACCAGCCGCGCGGAGTACCGCCTCTTGCTGCGCCAGGATAACGCAGACCTGCGCTTGACGCGGCTGGGGTATGAGGCCGGGCTTGCCGGGGAGGAACGCCTGCGCCGCATGGAAAAAAAGCGGGAAAACACGCAAAAGGCGCTCGATTACCTGGAAAAGGCGCACCTGAGCGCTGTGCTGCGCCGCCCGGAGGTGACGTGGGAAAGCCTCGCAGCAGCCGATGAGACGCTTGCCGCCGTCCCGCCCGATGCGCGAGAGCAGGCGGAGATTGCCGTCAAATATGACGGATACTTGAAAAAGCAGCTTGCCGAGGTGGCGCGCTTTCGCCGCATGGAGGACAAGCTCCTGCCGGAGGATCTGGATTATCTGGGCATGGCGGGCCTGCGCATTGAAGCGCGGCAGAAGCTGGATAAGCTCCGTCCCCGCTCCATCGGCCAGGCGGCGCGCATCTCCGGCGTTTCCCCGGCGGATATTACCGTGCTCGCCATTCAGCTTGCGCGGCTGGGGCGCGATGGGGACGGCACGCCATGACGCTTTCGCAGGATCCCGCCGTGCATGCGGGATGGATGCAAGAGGCGCTGCGCGAAGCGGAGGCGGCGGGCCTGCGCGGTGAGGTGCCCGTGGGAGCCGTCGTGGTGCGCGCGGGCGAAGCGGTTGCACGCGCGGGCAACCGCATGCGGGAACTGTGCGATCCGTCTGCACACGCAGAAATGCTGGCGCTGCGCGCGGCTTGCCGGACGCTGGGAAGGCGGCTAAGCGGCTGCGTATTGTACGTTACGCTGGAACCGTGCGCGATGTGTGCCGGGTTCCTTGCCCAGTTGGGGTTGGCGGCGGTGGTTTTCGGCGCGCGCGATGCGCAGGCGGGCTGCTGCGGCAGCGTGTATGACCTTTGCGAAGACCCCGCGCTGCCCTATGCGCCTACGCTTGCCTGCGGAGGCGTGCTGGAGGAGAGATGCGCAAAATTGTTGGAGGACTTTTTCACAACGAGGAGGAAACGCGATGCTTGAGATGAAATGCCCGCAATGCGGCGGTACCATGCAGGTGGAAGAAGGGCGGTTTTTGCGCGCTT
>DVLH01000303.1 GCA_018715585.1 Candidatus Aphodomonas merdavium | reverse complement strand
TGCTTTTTGCCGGGAATGCCCATTTGCAGCTTTCCCTTGTCGCAATGCCAGACGGCGCCCTTGCCGTACTGCGCCATCAGATCCAGCGAAAAGTCCCGATGGTTGAGTGCGATGTGGATGCCTTGTTCTGTTTTCTTGGCAGAGGCGATAGAGCCGATGGAAGCTTCATTTTCGGTAACGAGAACGGGCGATTCCTTGCTGGCGGGCGCTTGCAGGTAATGGTGGTGGTTGTTTTTATAATCCGTTAAGGCAATCATAGCCATCTTTGCGGTGATGACGCCGAAATTAATATGGAGCAGGGTATATTGATAGGAATACATGTTGTTTTCCTCGTCAAACAAAACCCCCGTTGCGTACCACCATTCCTTACACCGCCTGTGAATGAGCCATTCGCGGTCAAAGCTTTTTAAATTGTCTGGATCATACTTTATCTTCGCGTGGTTCATGCTTTTCCCTCCTCTCCGGTTTGGTTCGCACAGCATGTAGCCTTCCTAATGAAACGATTATATGAAAACATTAGCGGCTATGCAAGCGCGTGAAACGAGAAAAGGTAGATCGCTTGAAAACCTCTAGCAATGATCCGCAAGAGCCTTGCTAAAAGAACCGCCGCGCAAAAGGCGCGAAAAAGCGCCCACCCATGCGGAGAAAATGGCGGGATCCGCTTTCTAAAATAAGGATTTGGATTTTGCTTCCATCCCCCTCCCATTGCGGGAGGGGGGAACCTTTCCTTAAAACTCCACACCGCGCCGGGCGGGCAGGCCGCGGTCGAAGGGATGCTTGATTTTGCGCATTTGCGTGACATAATCCGCCAGAGCAAGCAGGTTTTCCGGCGCGTTGCGGCCTGTTGCCACGACTTCTGCCCCTTTAAGCCAGCGCTCAATGTACTCTTGTGCGCGGGCGGCATCGATCAAGCCCGTTTCAACGGCGGAAAAGAGCTCGTCGCAGATGATCATGGTGGGATGCTCTTGCACCGCAGTGCGGTCAATCGCGTCAAAGTATTCGTTCTGAGCCGCTTTTTCAGCGGCCAGTTCATCTGCGGTCATGGCAAAAATGAACTTTGGCGTCGGTTTGCCTAGAAATACGGTGATATTGTCAATCCCTGCAAGCGGCTTGAGCTCGCCGGAAGTGTTGCTTTTGAGAAATTGCGTAAACAGCACGCGGCCATTTTGTCCGGCATGGCGCAACGCAAGGCCAACGCAGCAGGTGGTTTTCCCTTTCCCATCGCCAATGTATGCGTGGAAGCAATGCTCGTTTTCCATCGTAAACGCTCCTTTCCAGTACAAGGCCAAGTATAACGAAAACTCGTGCGGCTTGCAAGGCGTTTCAGGCATGAAAAGCGGGAAAATGGGCGTGAGTGGTTCTTGAGATTTTGAAGCGTTTGATGTATACTGTCAGCGGTAAGGGAAGCGAGGGGAGGTTTCCATAGTGGCTGTTAGCCAGGATACAATGAAATTTACACCCATCAACGAACACGAATCCGCGCAGGAGATCATCATGCGCGTTTACGAGGCGTTGGAAGCGAAGGGGTATGACCCGATCACGCAGCTGGTTGGCTACCTGCTTTCCGGCGACCCAACCTACATTACAAGCTATCAGAGCGCCCGCTCGCTCATTTGCCGGCTGGAACGCGACGAGATCATGGAAGAGCTCGCCCGTTTCTATGTAGAAGGCCATTCCGGCAGAAAATGAGGCCGCCGCAATGGAGCAGGTAAAAATCGGCGCGCGGGGACCAATTGCCTCGCGCCTTTTGTTTGGGACGCTGACGATGGGCCCCAACCAGCGCAACCTGCCGCCGGAGCGCGGTGCGGAGCTGATTGTATACGCTGCCAGCAAAGGCGTCACTTTTTTGGATACAGCGGAATACTATCATACCTATCCGCACGTCAAGCTTGCGCTCAAAGAGCGGCCGGATCTGGTGGTGTGTACCAAGAGCTATGCCTACGATACGGACGGCGCCAAGCGTTCGCTGGAGTTGGCGCAGGAAGGAATCGGCCGCGAATACATCGATATTTTCCTCATGCACGAGCAGGAGAGCGAGCTGACAATGCGCGGCCACCGCGAGGCGTTTGATTATTACCGCCTCATGCGCGAGCGCGGCGTAATCGGCGCCATTGGCATCTCCACCCACTATGTCGCCGCTGCCCGCTATGCCGCGCACTACCCGGATTTGGACATCCTCTTCCCGCTGATCAACCGGCGTGGCCTGGGCATTGTAGACGGCACGCGCGAGCAGATGGAAGAAGCCATTTGGAACGCGCATTGCGCCGGGATCGGTATTCTGGCGATGAAGGCGCTTGGCGGAGGCCATATGATTGAGGACCGTGAGCGCGCTTTCCAATATATCCGCTCGTTGCCCGGGGTGGATGCCGTGGCTGTGGGTATGCAGTCGGAGGCGGAAATCGACTACAACGCGGCGCTTTTTTCCGGCGAGACGCCGGACGTGCAAAGCGCGCGGGAGAGCGCCGGAGCCAACCGCACGCTGATCATCCAGGATTGGTGCGAGGGGTGCGGCCGCTGCGTCAAGCGTTGCGGGCAGCATGCGCTGCATTTGGATGCGCAGACGGGCCGCGCCGTCGTGGACGAGGCGCTGTGCGTGCGCTGTGGGTATTGCGCTGCGGTTTGCCCTCAGTTTTGCTTGAAGGTGATTTAAATGCAGGAACGGATTCTGGCTTTGGACGTAGGGGAGCGGCGCATCGGCGTTGCGGTGAGCGACCCGTTGGGCATGATTGCCCAGAGCGTGGGGCTCATCGAGCACGTGGGCTGGGGGCCGGACGTCGCCAAGGTCTGCGAAATTGCGGATCGTTACCAGACGCGGAGCGTGCTCTGCGGTTTGCCGCTGAATATGGACGGCAGCGCAGGCGGCCAGGCGGAAAAGGTGCGCGCCTTTGCCAAGCAGTTGGAAAATGCTGGGTTTACCGTTTCGTTCTGGGACGAACGGCTGACGACCGTCACCGCGGAACGCGCGCTGATTGAAGGAGGCGTGCGGCGCGCGGCGCGCAAGCGCCTGGTGGATAAAACGGCTGCCGCCGTGATTTTACAGGCCTATTTGGATGCGGGGATGTTAAGGAGGGGAC
>DVLH01000302.1 GCA_018715585.1 Candidatus Aphodomonas merdavium | reverse complement strand
CAACCACAGGCTCTGTTATGCGCAAACCGCCATTGCCGGTTTGCTTTTTTCGTCAAAAAAAACGCCCGGAGCTTTTGCCGGTTTTAGAGCCGGTCCGTTGCTTTCCGGGCGTGCTTTTCAGCAAAGGCTGATCTTGACGTTTTTTCCCATTTCCGTCAGGCTTTTGGTAAGCTTTTCCATCAGCGTATGCTTGGCGACCATATCAATGGCAGCGTCGTCGTTTCCCTGGTTGATGGCCTGGCCGAAAAAAATGCTGATATCCGTTGCATGCTCAAACAGCAGCTCGGCAAGCAGCGAAACGCCGTCCTTCTTGCCCTGGATCTCCAGCGAGACGCGGGCGTCCTCCAGATAGCGCCTTGCCAGCGCTTCCAGCAGGCGCAGCGTAATCACGCCCTCTGTCGCCAGATCCACGCCCTCAATCGAGGCAATGGTCGGCACTTCGTCCGTGCCGCTTTCCGGCACGGGCAGCACCGGTTTTCGCAAATAGCGGCCGACAATTTTCGCCGTCGTCCCGCCGCAGACGACATGCTTCCCCTCCTTCTTGAAAAATAGGCGGAGAATCCGGTCGTCCTCGTCCGCGTTTGCAGGCGCGCCGATCATCACGTTGACGGCCTTGCGGCTGCGCAGCTTGAGCGCAAGCGCGGTGATATCATCGTCCGGGGAATCCTCACACAGCGCGACACAGGCGTTCACCAGCTGCGCCGTCAGGCGGCGTGCGGAGAGGTCCGGCGTATACCACTGCTCAAGGTTGCGGATAATGTCCTCCCGGGGCCAGCCGTCCGCCATCAGCTTGCCGATCCCAGCGTTCGTCACGCCGTCGGACATGAGCACGAGCACGTCGTTTTCCTGCAAAAAAATCTTGCTCTCGTGGATCTCCTTCGTGCCAATGAAATGCACGCTGTAAGGATAATCGACGTTTTTGCCGTTGCGCAGCAGGATGGCGTGCGGGTTGTCGTATTGCAGCAGGCGTGCCTGGCCGTCGCGCACCTGCGCCACGGTAAACGTGGAATACGCCAGCCGCCGCTCTTTGCACACGGGCAGCGTCGACGCCACCGTCTCCACGCACTCCTGCACGGTAAGGTTATGGCGGATGAGCGTGGAGAGGATGTTCACCGTAAGGGTGGAGAGGATGTTCGCCTTCACGCCGCTGCCGAGGCCGTCGGAAAGCACGGCCGTCAGCCCGCCCTGCTCGCGGTAGACGTCATAGAAATCACCGCAGAGCGATTCGTCGTGCTTGTTCACGCTCGCTGTGCCGGATTCAATCACCAAATTATCCATGGGCCTTTACCGCTCCTCATCGTCGATCATGACCGCTTCCTTCAGCTCCGCAATGGCCACCTTCGTCTCCGCAGCCGATTCACCCAGCAGCGAAGCAATCTCATGCACGATCCTTAGCTGCTTTTCCGCGATGCTGTCCGCCATGCCGATCACCTGCGTCTTATGCTGCATGAGCTGGTTCTTGCGCTGCTTTTCCTGCGTGATGTTCTTCATGATGCACAGGATGATCCCGGCGGAGGCGTCGTAATAGAACGACTGCTTCAGGTAGAGGTTGTATTCCGCCAGATAATTGTATTTTTCCATGCTCGCCTTGTTGTTGGCGACCATCTCCACAAAGTCGAACTCGTCCAGGATGCGGCTAACCGACTGCCCCAGGATGTCCTCCACCTGCAGCGAAAACATTTGGCAGGCCGCATGGTTGATCTGCTGCACCTTCATATCCAGATCCACGGCAAGAATGGCGTTTGGCGTAATGGCCAGGATCTTGTCCGAGAAGGATTCGGCGCGCTTTTTCATATATGGCATGCACATGCTGATTTCCGCCCGGCCAAAGTAAACGGCAATTGCCTTTTCACGGCAGGAAGCATAGCCGCACATGCCGCAGTTGAGTTCGTCCGCCGCGCTCTTTTTGCCCATCTTGCGGAAAATAGCGGCAATCTGTTTCTCCGTGGGCTGATCGTAGTAGATCTGTTCGTCACGGAAGGATGTCTCCAACGTCTGCGGCGCATGCACGTTGAAATCCGGGCGCTGCTCGCGCGGCATTTCGCCATCGACAGCCGTCTTTTTCACCTTCAATGTCGAGGAAGCGAGCGAAAGCTCACGCTTACGGAAAGCCGGGCCGCCCACGCACGAGCCCGTGCAAAAGCTCATTTCCAAAAAGCAGTTGGTAATTTTCCCGGCGACCACGTCGCGCAGCGCGTTCATGCAGTTTTCCGCACCGTCGATGGCGATGTAGTCGTATTGAGGCAGGCGTTCCATCGTCTCGAGAATGCCGCCGGTAACAGGGAAAAAGCGGGAAAGGCATCTATCCTCCGGCTCGCCATGCACAAGCTCGGTGTTCGTCTCGCGCAGCCAGTCGGCCAGCTCGTCAAACGTGAGCGCATAGCACAGCCCGTCGCCCCCCTTGCGGCATTCCTCTTTCTTGGAAATACAAGGGCCGATAAATACAATGGCGGCGTCCGGGTCCTCCTCGTGCAGCAGCCGCGCATGCGCCTGCAGCGGCGTAAGCACCGGGGCAAGGAAAGGAATCGCCTCGGGCAAATGCTTTTGCACATAGGCGTTGAGCGTCGGGCAGCAGGTGGAAATAACGGTCGCCTGCTCCCCTTTGCGCAGCAGCTCTTCGTACTGCGATTTGACCAGGTGGGCGCCTTCCGCCGTCTCCCGCACGCTGGAGAAGCCCAGCTTTTTCAGCGCGGCGCTCATCGCCTCAAACCCGCAGCCGTCGAAATACGCCGCATAAGACGGCGCAACGCTGCCGATCACGCGCTTGCCGTCGTGAATCAAATCGCGGATGCTGCCCAGTTCGTTCACGCTGCGCTTTGCGTTTTGCGGGCAGACCACCGTGCAGTTCCCGCAAAGGATGCAGTCCCTCTCCACGACGTTGGCCTGATGGTTTTTCACCTCGATGGATTTTACCGGGCATACGCCGATGCATTTGCAGCAATCCTTGCAGTTGACGCTTTCAAACTGAATGATCCCCATTGCAGCCGCCTTCCTTTTCAGCCCTCGTCCTGACCGAGCGCAGGCACGATGTACTTTTCAAACAGAGCGTCCGCCCCCGCTTCGCTCATACCGAGCACAAGCCGGTCGCCCACCTTCACGCTGATACCGTTGCTGCATGCCCCCAGGCAAAACGCCGGCACCACCGTCACCCGGTCCGAAACGCCGTGCTCGCTGCACAGCGCTTTGATCTTCTTCAGCACGGCGTAGGACCCGCGCTTATGGCAGGCGCTCCCTACGCATACGGAAACGGTAAGCATCCTTAATCCCCCTTAAACGCGCCAAGCACAGAGATGGCGCCTGTTATCGTTTTTTCCATGGAGGAACGGCCGTAGGCGTCCACCTGGGCCGCGTTTTTGTTGCTGTGGCTCAGGCACGCCGGGCCGCCAATGCAGCCGCCTTCGCACGCCATCCCTTCCACAAAGTTTTCTTTGAGCAATCCCTTTTGCGCCTTCAAAAGCGCCGTGCGGCACTCCAGCAGCCCGTTGCAGGAAATTGCGTTGAGCGCAAACTTCTCTTCCGGGACGTTTTGTTCCTCCAGCGCCTGGCGCACTGCCGCCGCAAGGCCGCCGCTGCGCGCAAAGATGCGCCCGAAATAGGAAGCGTTATCCAGCTCGGACTTCTCCATCTCCCGCACGTTGATCCCCCGCGCCGAGAACATCGCCTGCATCTCCTCAAACGTCAGCGCATAGTCGATGTACTCGCCGGACTTTGTCAGCGCCACCTCGGCCTTTTTGGCGATGCAAGGGCCGATAAACACCACATGCGCCTTTTCGTCGATGCGCTTGAGCCAGCTGGCAATTTGCGCCATGGGCGAGAGCGTATGCGACACATTTTTCGCCAGAGCGGGGAAATTTTTCTCCACGAAGTTGACAAACGCAGGACAACAGGAAGAGAACAGGAACCCCTTTTCGCAAAGCTCCTGGGCTTCCAGCCAGGCGGTCATATCCGCGCCCCAAGCGGCTTCCACAACGGCATGGAAGCCCAAACGGCGGATACCGCTGACCACCTGTTCCGGCAAAGCATCGGGGTATTGGCTGGCCATGGATGGCGCCACGACGGCATAGACGTGATATTCGCTGTTATCCTTGGAGTCCAGCAGCAGCTCAATCACCTGCGCAATGCTGGATTTGTCCGAAATCGCGCCGAACGGGCACTGATAGACGCATGCGCCGCAGGAAATGCATTTGTTTTCGTCAATCACAGC